>JAAUYW010000089.1 GCA_014804915.1 Desulfovibrio sp.
AATCACCTTCATTATTTTTGCTCCTCATCTGTCTGTACACTTAACCATTTCCATTTTCCCACTTCGGCCGCCCTGTCTGCAGCAAAATTTTCGCCCATTTTAACTGCGAGGGAGCCAAGCAACAGCCGGAATGGCGGGTCGGGATTTTCAGCCGCTTCAATAATGACTTTGGCAGCCTTCTTCACATCTCCCCAGCCGCCTATGCCGGAATCTTCCGGATTTTCAAGGCGAATCTTGCGCTTGCCGGCAGTTTCCGCATAATCTGCGATATTATTTTGATTGACGTCTATTGAACGATAAAAGAAATCCGTCTTGAATGGCCCAGGCTCAACTATCATGACTTTTATGCCAAGGGGGTTTACTTCCTTGCGCAGACCATCGGACAAGCCTTCAACAGCGCACTTTGCGGCTCCGTAGAATGCTGAACCTTCCGATGTGCTCAAGGCGGCAATGGATGAAAAATTGATGATCATTCCTTTCCGCGCTTTGCGCATATAGGGCAAAACTGCCTGTATGGTGCGCACTGTACCGAAAAAATTCGTGTCAAATTCTTTTTCAATTTCGTCCATTGAGCATTCTTCAACCGCTCCGCGCAGACAATAGCCGGCATTGTTGACCAGCACATCCAGAGTGCCAAAATGTTCCACTGCTTTTGTGACAGCATTTTTTACGCTTTTTTCATCATTTACATCCAGCTGGAGTAAAAATGCGTTGTCTGGATAAATCTTGCCGAATTCCGCAATTGATTCCATATTTCTTGCCGTTACAGCCACATTTTTGCCTTGTTCCAGAGCAACTGTGGCAAGAGCCTTGCCCAGCCCGGAAGAGCAGCCTGTTATAAGCCAGGTGCCATTCATGTTATTCCACCCCCTCCTTTAACCATTTTTCAAATATTTCCGCCACTGACTCGTTATTTTTATCTGAAAAAGGAAAATGCGTGTTGCCATGCAAACCCTGATCAGGCAAATTGATGACATGCGCATTCCCGCCATATTTGTTTACAGTATCCGCAAATTTATAAGCCATTTCCCTGGCTGCGCGCCAGTAATCCTTATGCGGCTCGTCAACTGCTGTCCTGGGAATATTATCGCCATAAAAAATAGCTATGGGTTTTTTTGTTAAAGCCAAAAATTGTTCTTTGGCAACAGAAGTTGCCTTCAATGGGGAAAATGAACTTGCATTGGGTATGGCTTCAGGAAGCTCTCCTTCTGGAAAAACAAAACCACTGCCTGGCTCAAATGCGGCTATAGCTTTTACATGCTTGTTCTCAATGCCGGTAAGCCAGCCGGGGCCACAGCCCTGTGAATGTGTCACGAGAACGCCGTCTCCTATTTTATCAAAAAGGGCTGTCATGGCATCCGTAACAATTTTCGCATCAAATGGGCCTGTATTCGGCGTCATTTGTCTGAAAAACTGATTGAGACTCTCCTTGTCGGTGGCAAATTGCGTGTTTTCATAAAAATTGGGCCATATCCCCATACGGAATTGCCCAAACCAGAATTGTTCGTCAGGAGAAGCGGGGATTTCTCCCCTTACTGTGGATCTGCCTGCATCTCCGCGCCTAGGCTGATCCACGAGATAGACAGGATAACCTTTTGCAAGAAAAATGTTCTGGAACCCTGCGCGTCCATCCGGAGTGCTTTGCCATGTGCGCATTGACTGGCCAGCTCCATGCAGAAATACAAGAGGCAATTTTTTTGCATTTACAGGGATTTGATAGCTCACGTTGGCATGATCGCCATGCAAGGTCTGGGATTCAGGAGTTGGGCGGAGTGGATCATATTGATGCTTGGCTTCAATAATTGAGCCTCCGACTGCAAAGCTTCCCTGCTTTTCTATTACAAGAGGAGCCGCCCAAACTGAATCGCCTATAAAAAACGTCAATAGCGCAGCAAAAAGTATTTTCATACCCTTATTCGACATTTTTCCCTCGAAAGGTTTTCTCTTTTACAAGCTGGCGTTCCCAGAAACGCAAAGCCTCGTCAATCCAGCCTTCAGCGTCTGTGCCTGTTCCGATACCAAAGCCATGCCCGGCATTGTTGAAAACCCTTATTTCCGCATCAATGCCAGCATCTTTGAGCGCCAGGGTCCTTTGAATCATTACGTTTGCGCTCGCTATGGGATCATCACTGCTCACAACCGAAAAAGTAGGCGGATCTTCACGGGTAATCCAGTCGTGGCCAGTGTATGCCATTATTACTGCAGCGGGTTTGGGCAAATCATCGCCGCCCAGTCGGGAAGATCCATAGGATCCCAGGTCAGCCGCCATACGGGCCCCGGCAGAACCGCCCCAGACAGAATAGCCTTTCACAGAAACGGCAAGGCTTTCCGCGTTATGAAAAATCCAGGATAACGCATGGGCCATATCTTCACAGGCAATTTTTTCTCCGCCTGTGCGATACTGCAGAACGAAGGCATTAAAACCATGCGCGCTGATTATTTCAGCAATGGGAAAGCCTTCATGCAATGAGCCAACATAGCGGAAACCGCCTCCAGGGCAAATCAGGGCAAATGGCGCATCGGGTTTGCCGCGAAAAAAGAACAGGCCTGTTTGCTCTGTTTTTATTGGGTTAGTATAATAATGATAAAAAACGGGCTTTCCTGCGGATGAATCTGAAATAAGCCGGTTAATGCCTGACAGCACTATTTCTGGCCGGACATGGGAGTGCCAGGGTATTAATCTCCCTATATTTTTTATGGAAATATTGCTGGCGGCATCTTCTTTTCTGGGCAGCATATGCCTTGAAAATTCTGCCAGTGCGGGGTGTGTCAGCATATCCTGAACCGTATTTTCGCTCTTCAGATATGACACATTTTCCATCCTGAAATCCCGATCCATTGCTGGAACTCTTTCTTGCGCGAAGGCCAGAACAAGAAAGGCCGCAAGAAGCAATATATTTTCAGACAGTTCTACCCATCTCATAGGCTTCACGCATTACAGGCTTGTCTTTTATCGCTCCAGCCTCATAAACGCCTTTGCCGTAAATGACGCCGCCTTCACTTGAGCCTTTCAGACATTTCGCAAGACCGCGCAAGCATTCCAGGGTGCAATCCATCACCCAGCCGCTATCTTCGGCTGCTGTCATTATATAATAGAATTTCTTGTCGCGTATCTTAAGCCACTGCGCCACAGTGCGATCTATAAGCGCTTTCATCTGCGCGTCTATGGAATAAAAATAAACTGGACTTGCCATGACGATTATGTCAGCCGAGTTCATTTTATCCAGTATTTCCGCCATGTCATCCTTGAGAATGCACACTCCGTCATGATTCTTGCAGTAATAACAGGCCATGCAGTAGCCGATTTTCCTGTCCCGCAAGTATATCAGCTCAACTTCGTTGCCATTTTCCCTTGCTCCACGGGCGAACTCCACGCATAATGCCGCGGAATTGCCGTTCTTGCGTGGACTGCCTGCCAAAATCAGAACTTTTTTCATATTATAGGCCCTTATTTAAGGTTGTATTTAAAAAACTCCACCAACTTGTCCAAAGGCAGGAACTCAAGCTTGTCATAAAGATCGAAATGGTCGGCCCCAGGCACTATAAGAAGTTCCTTTGGTTCGGCTGCCTTTGCATACGCCTCTTTTGTAAAAGGCTGGGAATGGGCTTTCTCTCCCATTATAAAAAGCATGGGGCGCGGCGAGATGGTTTCAATATCGTTGAAGGGATAAAAGTTCATAAACGCAGCATTGCTTGCCTTGTCTGATCTTGTGTTCATTTCAGGCGTTTCCCAGGCTGGCTGAAACGCGCCTCTGCCACGGTAGAAATTATATGAGGCCTTGCGGGGAGCCGGAGATTTTTCATCTATTGAAAAAGGCGCTCCGCCAACCAAAGGCCGTTCTTTGCCAAGAAAATTGTCATATCTGGCAGCCGCAGCATCCGCTATGACCTTTTTGCGCTGCTCAAGGCTTTGGGAATTGTTCAACCCACTGCGGCGCATTTCGCCAATGTTGTACATACTGACAGTAGCCACAGCTTTCATGCGCGGATCAATTTTTGCGGCGCTAATGACAAAACTGCCGCTGCCACAAACGCCAAGAACGCCTATTTTTTCCGGATCGACAAAATCCCGTGTTCCGAGAAAATCCACCGCAGCCATAAAGGCTTCGGCATACAAATCAGGAGCGATGGCATGGCGCGGCATTCCGCCGCTTTCTCCCCAGAATTGCTGGTCAATGGCGAGAGTAGCAAATCCTTTGGAAGCAAGCTGGGCAGCGTAAACACAAGCAGCCTGTTCCTTGCTTGCTCCCATTGGATGGCCAACGACAATTGCCTGAGCTTTGCCGTTCAATTTATCCGGTACGAAAAGATAACCGGCAATCTTCATGCCATATTGATTATCAAAACTGACTCGATAAATATCCACATTGTCAGGAACTTCAAAAGTGGGAAATTTTTTTTGTTCCAAAAGCGTCATGCTTGATGTATCTGCAGCCAATATTTCTTGCCCTTGCAACAAATACCCAGAAAATGATAAACACCAGAATAATAAAAACAGGGATCTCATCTAGTTTGCTCCATCATTTGCCTCGGTAGCAGCTTTGGCATACTCTTCGTCACTCAATTTGCCAAACCATTGCGCGTTTTTGCCTGGCTCTGACTCGCCTATCGCGATATGGGTCATGGCCGTATCCGGACTCGCGCCATGCCAGTGCTTGATTCCTGGCGGGCACACAATAACATCTCCCGCAATATGGCGGTTGGTTTTTTACCCCATTCCTGGGTGATACCCCGCCCGGAGGTTACAATCAGCGTCTGTCCAAGAGGATGAATATGCCATGCAGTGCGACTCCCTGGCTCAAAAGTGACTGTCGCTCCATAATGTCTTGCTGGCGCAACATTTTTAAAATTTTGATCTGTGCGTACGCGGCCAGAAAAATTCTCGGAATTCGCAGTCTTTGAAGGAACTGAGCCTGCGCGTATCACCTTCTGACCCTCAGCCGCATTACATGTCAGAGGCGCATGAATGCAAAAAAACAGGAAAAATGGAATAAAAATAATTTTCATGGCGATAAAAATGCTCCCTCCCTGTAAACAGGTGGGAGCATTGCAAAGTTAAAGATTTTTGCCGTAAAATTCTTTCAGCTTGCCCATGGCCTTGTCAACATATTCCGGTACATAATAGGTCTGGATATGGGTTGCGCCCGGAATGAGAAAAAGCTCCTTTTCTTTTGCGCCATGCGCCTTGCCAATGGCCTCTTCAGTCATGTAAAGGGTATCAGCCCTGTCTCCCGCCATCATTAGCAGGGGCACATTTATCAATTCAATCTGATCAGTAGCGTCCCAGGGCATCAAATCCATTAAACTTTCCGTAGTGTAGGCGAAAGTGGAATTTGGATGCCGGTGTGTGCGCCCGTAATAGATCATGCCTTCACGATAGAGATCGGTTGAAATCTGGGCGATCTTTTCATTAGTGAGGGAGTCAAAGTCCACGTTGCCGGAAAGCGCAATTTCTCCGCCCTTGATGCGCTTTTCCCTGGCGTCGCTGGCTTGCTTCAAACGTTCCTGAATTGTGGAGAGCTGGCTTTCCATGAAGCCATCTCGTCTAACCTTGCCAGAATTGAACATGCTGAGAGTTGCAACGGCTTTCAAACGCTTGTCGGATTTGGCCGCATTGAGCGTATAGCCGCCTCCGCCGCAAATCCCCAGCGCGCCTATGCGATTTGGGTCAACACCTGGAAATTTGCTTATAAAATCAACCATGCCATGATTATCCTCAGTTCGATAATACGGCTTGTCCGTATGTCTGGGCTCGCCGCCGCTTTCGCCCTGAAAAGCGGCGTCAGCAGCAATTGCAATATAGCCTTCTTCAGCCAATCGCTGCGCATACTCGCCTGCCACCTGTTCCTTGACGCCGCCATTGGGGTGTTGCACCACGATTGCCGGATATTTGCCATCCTCCATGTAACCAGCCGGAGTATAGACGTTGGCTGCGATTTTAATTCCATGCAGGTCATAATTTACTGGATGCACCTGCACTTTGCCTGGCAAATTTTCCCTGATTGCGTTGGCATAAACCAGCCCAAAAGGATTATCCTGCGCCGCAAAAACAGGCCCAGCCGAGGCCAGGGCTGCTCCAATCACCATTGTTGCCATTTTCAAGCTCCTCATTCTATTTTCCTTCCTTTTTCACTACTGAAACCGCTTTATCCAGCAAATCGCTGACAAGCTCACCTGCCTTCCTTGAAACTTCTGTCGTCAATATGCTTCCTGCTTCTCTAAGCTGGCTTTCCGTTAAGCCGATATTCAGGCAAACTCGTAAATGGGAGGCCAGTTGAGCGGGCGCAGGCAATGCGGCAAGCACTGAAATTGTCGCCAATTCCCTGTCTTTTGCCGAGATGATATTTCTCGTGAAAATATCACAAAAGAGATGTTCCTTTAAAAAAACATCCATAGCAGGAGCAAATTCGTAAATGGGCCCAGCAACGGGTCTGCCCACCAGTCCTGTCTGGATTTTGCCGCCAATTTCATACTTGTCGGCATTAGCGGGAAGCTGTTTTGGCTCTGGCCCAGTTGCATCCTTTATGCCTCTCGATTTACGGTTTTCCACAAGCTTTCTGAAAGTTTCAAGCGCTGTCAGGCTGCGAGGGAAGCCCGCATAGGCGTAAAGCTGGATCAGAATTTCCTTGATCGCATTAACAGAAAGACCTGCGGACAAGCCCGTCCCAAGCGCCTGTTCAAGTTTTTCTGTATTCCCATCAGCCGCAAATGCGGCAATGGGAATTATCGCTTTTTGCGAACTTGTTAAAACTGTATCCATTTCATTACTCCTTGCGTCGGCAATGATCCCCAGGCATGGAGAGATAAGCAATATCGCAATTCCCAACATGGCGAATTTCTTTATCATCTTGTTCAAACTCCACATTTTCGGGATTTCATCACGAAACGGATTAAAGGGTACGATAGCACGAACAAAAATATTGCGAATACCTATTTCGCTATTTTTGTTTACCTATTTCGCTCAAAATTTTACGAATGAAGGATTTTGAGGATATCTTCAGTTTTAAGGCAGTTTTGGCTGGAAAGAATTTAACGGTGGGATCTGGCTGCATCCTGGGCAGGCGGCTGCCCAAAAAGGCGCTTGTATTCCCGTGAAAATTGCGCCTCGCTTTCATAGCCGACGATTGCGGATGCGCAACGGGCATCCAGATTTTCCATGAACATAAGGCGCTGGGCTTCATAAAGACGCAGCCGCTTCTGGAATTGCAACGGACTGATGCTTGTCACTTCACGGAAATACCTGTTAAAAGTTGCAGGCGCCATGCCGGCATTGTGCGCAAGCTCAGGCATGGAAAAACTTTCCCTGAAATGCTCACGCATCCATGCTATGGACTGGGCAATGCGGTTATCTCTCGTGCCCGGGATGACAGCAAGCCTTATTTTTTTGCCATGTTTTCCATGCAGAATGGAATAATGAATTTCCCTGATTAATGAGGGCGCAAATAAAGGTATGGTTTCTGGAGAAGCGAGAAGACGCAGGAGCCTGTAAAATGCCAGAAGCAGATCGCATGAAGCAATTTCTTTAGCTATTGCCGGATTTTCGCTATTTTGCCCTATAGAGGAAGCGGAATGGTCATCAAGGATTAGACTCGTAATTATTTTTGGATCAAGCCTTATTGAAATGGAAAGGAAGGGATGCTCAGGCGATGAATCAACAATATGGTAAGCTCCAGGCATGTCATTACCAAGCACGACATACTCGCCAGCCGCGTATGAGATTTCTCTTTCGCCATAGAAAGCCTGTTTTCTTCCTTGGACCACAAGGGCAATAAGGGGATAATAGAGACATTGTACTGGATCTGCCTGGCAGTCAATCCTTGTTAACACCAATCCTTCAATTGATGTGGCCGTTCTGCCATCTGATTTAAGGCAAGAAAGAAGCTCTTCGCACAATAGTTCAAGGAATATCGGCTTACGATTATGTTTA
>JAAUYW010000090.1 GCA_014804915.1 Desulfovibrio sp.
AAGAGACGTCAACGCCTTGCGCGTGGGCCATGCGCGCTCTGCCGGCTATGGCCGCATTGCTGTGCAATGGCGGGAGGGAGATGCGGCCAGGCAGTCAGGCGACGCTGAAAAGGCTTTTCTCCTGTTTCTTGAATCGCAATTCATGCCAACTCCGTCCTGGGCCGACTGCCAGGCAAGCCTTTGCCGTGAAATCGGCCGTCTGGCAGGCCAGGAGCCGCGAATCACCGCTTTTTATGGCAGCCAGGAGGAAATTCAGGGTTACAGCGGCTTCTGGAATCGGCCAAGAACCTCGCGAACCTGCCTGGCAATGGGCAACGTAATCCGGATTGAATTTGAGGCGCCCGTGGCGTTGCCGCCGGCTTTTTGCATTGGCGCGGCCCAGCTCGAAGGCTATGGCCGAATTCTCGTCAATCCGCCCTTCCTGATGAGCGCGGAGCCGGCCATCGTGCCGCTCCTGCCCGCCAAGCCGGAGCAGGCAAGAGAAGCAAGCCCGGCCAGCCTGTCCATCTGGCCGCTTCTGCGTGAAAGAATCATCAGCCGCCAAATGCGGGAACAGGTCAGCCTCTGGCTCAATGAGCCGGCCTGGCATAACTTCCTTGAGGATGTGAAAAAGTTTGAAAAGCCGACTGCCAGCCAGCGCAATAATTTGCGCGACATGGGAGTGGCAGCATTCCGTGAGATGCTTGGCAAAACCCCGGGCGAGCAATGGAAGCAGGCTGTGGCCCGCTGTCCCTTTACCGGGCGACGGGATCATCTTTCCGAGATCATGCTCAAGCTGCTGGATCCTGATATTTTCTGTAAAACCTGGCGATTTACGCCGTCTGATCTCCCCGGGCAGCCTGAGTCCGCAGATGCGGCAAAGGCGCAGCGGCTATTTGTGCGCCAGCTGGTTTCAACCTGGAACAAGCTTTCCAGGCTTTCTTCTGACAAGGAGTAGCAGATGCGCATTTTCCGCATGCTTATTGAATGCCTTACGCCGCTCCATTGTGGCGGCGGCGAGGAGGATCCACTCCAGGATCAGCCTGTTTCCCGCGATGCCTTCGGGCTTTGGCGCATACCTGGCTCCTCCCTGGCGGGCGCGCTGCGCAGCCTCTCGGAGCGCATTGATTCCGCCCTGACTGCCACAATGTTTGGCGAGCGTGAAGCCGGCGGCCAGAGGCCATCCCTGATCTGGTGCGAGGACGCGCTGCTGCTTGATTGGGATGGCGAAACCGCGCTGGCCAAAAAGTTGGCAGGCAGGCCGGTCGCAATTCCCCTGGGGCCGTTTGTCCGCGATCATGTGGCTCTTGACTTGCAAACGGGCAGCGCAGTGAGGGGAGGCAAATTTGATGCCGAGATTGTGCCCCCTGGAGCCCGTTTTCTGATTTCGCTGCGTTGCGATGGCTGGAACAGGCAGCTTGCTTGTGAAGAAAAGGCCCATTTTGACAGGCTCTGCGCCCTGCTCAATTCCGGCGCCCTTGATCTGGGGGGCAAGACCGCCAATGGCTATGGTCGCTATCGCTGCCTGGAGGCCCAGTATCGCGAGCTGAATCTGGAAAATCCGCAGGATATGGAAATGTGGCTGAATCTCACAACAGGCGCCATGCTCAAGCCAGGCGAAGGCAGGGATCTGCCTTTGGGCGCAAATGCGGCAGAGATGGGCGGCCAGGGGTTGCATGGCCATGTTGATCTGGAGCTGGTCTGCGATGCGCCAATCCTGATTGGGGGAGGAGATCCGGGAACCGGTCGCGCGCGGCCCTCGGAGGCGGATCTGGTCTTTGCGCTTTCTCCCTGGCTTGATTATGAAAATGGACGCCTGGACTGGCGTCCCGTATTGCCAGGCAGCGCAATCAAGGGCGTCTTGCGCCATGCGGCCTATAATATCCTGCGCGACAGGGGGCTGGACGCGCAACGCAGCCGCGCCAGGCTGGACTCCCTGTTTGGCCATATCGGAAATGAGGCAAACGGCGAGGGTCAGCGCGGCAAGCTGGTTGTTGAGGATTGCCCGCTGCCAGCCCGGTCCACGTCGCAATTTATCCAGCATGTAGCCCTGGATCGCTTCACTGGCGGCGCCAGGGAAGGCGCCCTGTTCAGCGAGGAGCCATACTGGCTGCCTGATCTGGAAATTCCCCTGCGCCTTCAGGTGCGCGAGGCCAATGCGGCTGAAGCAGGGTTAATATTCCAGACGCTGCTTGATCTTGGGGATGGCCTTTTGAGCATTGGCAGCGGCGGCAATCGCGGCAATGGCAGGCTGAAGGCAAGGGCCGGGGCAGGCGCGCGGGAATTTCTTGGCACGCTCAGGGGCGACCTGGCCTGGAATGCGGAGCCAGTACTGCATGGCGATCCTGCGGGACGCCTTGAAAACTTGCGGTTTCTGGCAAGGCAATGGGATGCCGCAATGGAGGCTTGGCAATGAAACCCGAATTTGAATTGAAGCCTGGCCGTCTGTTTCTTGAAGAGCGGGAGGCCAGCGTGGAGGAATTTCTCGGCCTTGCTGCGCAATACCAAAAAAATGCCTGGCTGATGGCCGAATCGCCGCGCAGATTTGTTTTCAGGGCTTTTGACGGTGAGCTGGATGGCCAGTTGCGCCAGGAGGCCATGAGTTTGATCGTGTTTGGTCCAGAAGCGGAAATCCGCTTTGAAAGGCCTTTTGGGGATCAGACCGGCTGGCTGCGTCTGGCGCGTCCTGAAAGCGGCGGCAGGGAATGTCTTTTTAGGCGCGTAAGCGCCCTGCTGCGCGATGGCAGCGGCGGGAAACTGCTGTATGAGGAGTTCTACCAGCCTGATGAATCCGGCTTTCTGGTAAAATTTTGCGGTCGCCTGTGCGGCGTGGAGGCAAGCTGATGCAAAAGGGCATATTGAAAATTCGCCAGACCAGGAAAGGCAGGGAATATCTGGTTGAGTATGTCAATGCCAGGGGCAAGACCATTCAGACTGCCATCATGCCCCAGAACAGGCACTTTGACCAGGCAACTGCAGTGGACAATGACCCGCTGGAATTTGAGCTGCTCAATGGCGTGCCTGTAAAGTGCGTTGTGCCAGGCAAGGAGACTGCGCCGGTTGCCCGGGCCGCGCCCGCAGGGCGCCAGAATTTGGAGGCCGCGCAGGGCTATCGGAGCGCTCCTGCCAATGCGCAGGGCAGGGCCCTTGTTGACGCTGTGGCGCCCTATAACTTTGTGCCCTTTGACGCTGCGGCAGTGCTGCCCGCTTTTGAGGATGAGGAAGGCATCTGGAGCGGCACAATCACTTGCTCCCTGAAAGCGCTGACGCCGTTGCTGGTTTGCGCCAGGCCCGAAAAAGGCAGCGAAACCGCCCCTGGCATTTGCCGCTTTATGCAGGCCAATGGCGGGAATATCATTCCAGGCACATCCATAAAGGGTATGTTTCGGGCCCTGCTGGAAATTCTTTCCTTTTCAAATATGGAGCAGGTATCGGCCAGGCATCTTTTCTGGCGCACAGTGGACAGGCCGGCCTATCGCGAATTTTTCAGCGGGGAGGAGATACTGGGCGGCTATTTGCGCAAGTCTGGCGCCGAATATACCCTTGTTCCTGTAAGGGTCACCCCCAGGGAAGCGGGCGCGCCCAGGGTGAAGGGCTGCGAGCGCGTTGAAACTGGCGGCCTCTTCAAGAACGGCAAGAAATCAAGGGATTATGATTTCCACGAGCCGCCCGCAGATGTGAAGGGGCAGCCGCTGCCTGCGGAGATTGTTAATACATTCTGGGCGCAGCTGACGCCCAATCAGGAATCGCCCAGACGCTGGGCAAAGGCCAGGCGTGAGGAACGCCTGAAAACAGCGCCTGGTCTGCCGGTATTCTATCGCGTGGATGAAAGGGGCGAAGTGGCAGAGCTTGGCTTTTGCCGCTATTTCAGGCTCAAATACAAATATTCCGCCCATGAGCTGGCCTATCCGGATGGAGTGCGCGTGCCCTGCGATTTTGTGACCCGTCTTTTTGGTTCCGCGGGGAACGGCCTGGACGGCAGCGCGTTCAGGGGCCGGGTAACTGTTGAAGCGGCGAGGATCCAGGGAGCGCCATATCGTGAAAATGGCCTCGAAGCTGTGCTGGGGGGCCCAAAGCCTACTTGCCTGCCACTGTATCTTGAGCAGGATGCCTCCAGGGTAAAGACAATCGCCAAAGGCAGAAAGAACAATCTGGAATACATGAAAAACTACAATGACCGGGATGCCAGGCTGCGCGGCCGCAAACTGTACTGGCATCACGATGTGGATGAAAGTTTCTTTCCCGGCAGGGAAACGATGAACAAAAGGGATGGCACGAAAAACAACAAGGTTATAACGCGCCTGTTCCCTCTGGACACGGGCGCGGAGGCGAGGATCGTCATTCATGTGGAGCGCTTGACTGCGACAGAACTGGGGGGCCTTTTCGAGGCCATTCAGCTGCCTGCGGGCCATGCCCATAAACTTGGCATGGGCAAGTCCCTGGGGCTTGGGTCAGTGCGCCTTGAAATAGTAGACGCGGCGGTCTTTGACGCGCGCAAGCTGCACGGCTCCCTTGTTGAAAGGCTGGGACAGGCGCCGGCAAGCCTCTCCGTGGAAAAAATTGCCGAATTGCGCAAGGGCTTCAGGAACAGGATTTTGGCGGCAGTGCGTGAGCGCTGCCGCAAGTGGCGCGATATAGGCGAATATGACGAGCTTCCGCCGATCCGCGCCTTGCGGATTCTGATGGATTATCAAAACAGGCCAAAGCCTGCCCAGGTGCGGACGATGACCCTGCGCCATATCCAGGGCGATCCCTTGACGCAGGTCAATTTTGGCAATCACGCCATTTTGCCTGCTCCGGAAGAAGTCATAAGGAATGGCTCAGCCCAGGGCAGCTGAGTCTCTTGCCCAGGCGCTGGCGCGCAAGACGACGCTCTATTTTTCCGCCCGCTCCGGCCAGGTCGTCTTGCATGGGAGCAGTCTGCTGGTCAGAAAGGCAGGCGATCAGGCCTTTGCCCTGGCGCAAATCCGGCGAGTGGTGCTTCTCGGCCGGGCAACGCTGGATGCGGATATTCTCTATCTGCTGATGCGCCGCGGCATTCCGGTTGACTGGCTGGACAACATGGGGCGTCCGCTGGGGCAGCTGCTCGCCCTTGCGGACGCCAGGGTCAGCGAAGCTCCTGATCAGGCCGCTTTTCGCAATACCGAAGACGCGCTGCTTCTCGCAAAAGCCCTCCTTCTGGCCAAGCTTGAAAATTGCCGTGAGGCCATCAGGCGCAGGGATGAGCAAAGCCTGCCCTGGCGCGAGCGCATGCTGGCAATTGGCAATGCGGCCGATGCCGAGAGCCTGCGCGGCGCTGAAGGCATTGCCGCGAAAATGTATTTTAGCCATTGGCCTGACCTGGTAAGGCCATTTGAATGGCCTGGACGCTGTCCGCATCCAGCGCCTGATCCGGTCAATATGCTGCTCTCGCTCGGGTATGGCCTGGTTCACACGCGCCTGGCTTCCGCGTTGCATGCGCAAGGCCTAAATCCAAGGATTGGCTTTTTCCATCTGACCAGGGGGAGGCATTGTGCTCTGGCCTCTGACTTGATGGAGCCGTTTCGCGCTTTTGTGGATGCCACAGTCCTGAATCTGGTTCGCCTCAGGGAAATCAGGCCGGAAGATTTTACAAAGAAAGGCGCCAGGTGCGTTTGCGCAGACCAACGCCTGTTTGGATTTTTGCTGACCCGTTTTGAGGAAATGTTCAACAGGATTTTCAAATTTTACCCGGATGCGG
>JAAUYW010000091.1 GCA_014804915.1 Desulfovibrio sp.
CACATGCCGCAAATCATCCGGTTTCACCAGCCTGTGCTCGTATAGCAGCATTATCCCCACGCCAACGCAAACGATATACCAGGGCCAGCCGAGATGGGCGGTTATTCCGCACAAAAGCAGAAAAACAAACGTCATCGTATGCGAAAAGGCCGCCACCGCAAGCGCTACCTCTCCGCCCAGATCAGCGGGCAGGGAGTGCAGCCCGGCGCGCCTGTCAAACTCAAGATCCTGAAACGCGTAATAAATGTCAAAAGCGCCCACCCAGAATGTGACAGCGAAAAACAGCATCAGGACCGGCAGCCCGGGCCAGCCCGGAGCGACAGCCAGCCAGCCAGCCAGGGGGGCGAGGCCCAATGTGGCGCCAAGCCAGAAATGGCAATATGGAGAAAAGCGCTTGAGATAGCTGTAGGCTGCCGCAAAAAGCAGCGCTGGCACGGAAAGCCAGAAACAGAGCGAATTGAGGCAGGCGCAGGCCAGAATGAAGATTGCCGCCATCAGGGCGCAAAACAGCCTGGCATGGCGCAGGCTGATCGCGCCGGTTATGAGCGGCCTGTCCCTGGTGCGCGGGTTTGCGGCGTCGTATTCCAGATCGGCAATCCGGTTGAAGGTCATCGCGAAAGACCTGACTGCGATCATGGCGATGGTGAGCAGGAGCAGCGCCAGCCAGGGCGGGAATCCGCCAGCGGCGAGAAACGCGCCCGCCCAGGCGTAGGGCAGCGCGAATACGGAATGCTCGATTTTGATCATGCGGCATATATCGCCGAACTGGACGCCAGTCATGGCTAACCCCCGCAATCGGCGCTATCGCCCTTGAGCTTGGCCAGGGAATGTTCCAGGGCAGGCAGCAGCGCTGCGAGATTTTCCTCTGCCGCGCGGCGGCTGCCCGGCAGATTGAGCGCGAGGCACTGGCCAATTGTTCCGCAGACCGCGCGGGAAATAATGGCATTGGGCGTTTTCGCAAGGCTGGCTGCGCGCATCGCTTCCGCAAAGCCAGGCAATTCCTGATCCAGCGCCGCCCTTGTCGTTTGCGGCGTAATGTCTCTTGGGCCCAGGCCGGTGCCGCCGCATGTGCAAATCAGGTCATATCCCTGCTCCAGGGCCAGAGTGGCCAGCAGGGCGCGCAGCAGGGCGCTGCTATCAGGAATTACGAAACGGCGCGCGAGGGCTGTGGGCAGCGTCTGCTCCAGCATGGCCTGGGCGGCAGGGCCCGCGGTGTCCTCGCGCTGGCCGGCCGCGCCCTTGTCGGACAATGTGATGATTGCCACTGCATAGCCGGTTTTGAGGCTGGACAACGCGATCTCCGGCTCTGGCCCAATAGCTGCGCAGGCGGAAAGCAGGGCGCATCTGCAGGCCACTTCGTCTCGTCCTGGCAGCCAGACTGATCCTGTTACAGTAAAGAGCGCCTCTCCTCCGCCAGCCAAAAGCCGCGTGCCAGCTGCCGCCGGCATTGCGCCTGACAGGAGAGTGTGGCCCGGGGCATTTACGCCAGGCCATTTCAATGGCAGTGTTTCGCCAGCCGCGCATTCGCTCAGGGCCAGTTTGAGGCTCATCTCTTCCTCCAGCTTGCCCTTATTGTAGCCTTAACATTTACAAGGTACAAGAACGCCAACCGCAAAACAAAGGAGATTCACATTGAATTCCAGCAAGGATGACACTGGCTCGCTGCATTTGCTGGGGGCCGGGCCGCTGCCGCGGGAGCCAGGGAGCCCTGACAGGGCCATGCTCGAGGCATTCCCAAACAGGTTCCCTGGCCGCCCCTACATAATCAGGATTGTTTTTCCGGAATACACTTCGCTTTGCCCTGTAACCGGACAGCCAGATTTTGGCACAATTTATGTCGAATACATTCCGGACAGGCTCTGCGTGGAATCAAAGAGCTTCAAGCTTTACATGTTCGCATGGCGCAATGAGCGCGCATTCATGGAATCCATCACAAATGCCATTCTTGACGATCTTTGCGGCGCCATCGCGCCCTTGTGGTGCCAGGTAAAAGGGATTTTTGTTCCGCGCGGAGGTACACAAATCCAGGTTTTTGCCGAAGAGTTTAAGGAAACTGACCCTCTTGCCAGGCAAAAGGCCGAAAGGGCCGCAGCCAGCTGGAAACTGGCGCAAAATTGCTACCCGGGCTAGACGGAGATGGCCAGGCGGCATTGCTGGCTCCCGGGAAAATTCAGGACGCCAGTCACGGCTGCGCCGCTCGCCAGGCCCGGAGGCTGAAAACATCATACAACAGGCCGGCTAATCCGGCGCACAAGCCAAATGAGCAATTTATCGCTTTCCACCAGGGTTGCAATCGCGCTTTCAATCTGGGCAGCCGGCCTGATTCTGTTTCTTGGGCTGGGCCTCTGGAATGTCTCCAGCTCCCGCCACGACGCTGACAACCGCCTGCTCAGCGAGGCGGGCAGAACTGCCGCGCAAATCGCGGGCCTGCTTTCGTTGCCAGGCGCGCCGCCCGATTCCATGAGCGCGCGCGCGATAGCTATGGCCGCAATGGAGGATGAGCGCGTCTATGCGATCAAGATCCAGACGCGGCATGGCATTCTGGAAGGACAAAGGCGGAATTACCTGTGGGAGCCTGTCGCATGGGATGACGAGATTGCCGAGAATTGCGTCCAGGGCATGAATCCTGTAAAAATAGGAGGCAAGCCGGATGGCGTAGTGGAAGTGTGGCTCTCGCCCCGCGCAAACAGCGAAGACGCCGGAATGCTGGCCGGGCGCGAAAGGTGGCGCTTTCTGCTCTTCGCCTGCGTCTGGACCCTGGCGCTTCTGCTTGTGCTCCTGCAATGGGGCCTCTCGAACCGCCTGCGCGAATACTGGCGGCAGCGCAATTCCGCCAGCGATCCCGAAGCTGTTTGCGGGCTGATCAATCCGGCAGCTTCCGCCGCGGAAAACCGCGATGAAAACGCAAGGCCAATGGTCAGCGCCCAGGCCGGACACGAGTTTCAGTGCAGCCATCCGGATTCCTGGCTGATTACGGCCGGCCTTTTCCGCCAGACTTTCGCGCATGCCCCGAACCTGATCAACAGGCTCTATGCCGAGGGCGAAGTGGCGGGGCTGTGCCATCTCGGCAGGATGCTGGAACAGGCCGGCCCCTGCATAGGCGCGGAGCCGCTGATCAGGGCCGCGCAGACAATGCAGGCCGCATTGAACGATCCGGAATGCGCTGCGCGCGCACTGCCGGTTGAGGAATGCGCGCGTATTCTCGAAGAAACCCTGGCCGCGCTTGGCTGCAATGCCGGCCCGCGGCCAACGGCAACTACAGGAAGCTGAAATGGGCTTTTTCTCGGCATTCAAAAAATTTTTTGGCGGCAAGGATGAACAGGGCCCTGCTGAAAAAAAAGCGGAAGCCGCGGAGGCGCCCCAAAAGCTTTCGGAGCCAGTTTCCCAGGCCGGGCCTGCTCCTGATTCCAGGGCTGAGGCAAACATTGAGCAGCAGGCAGATTCCGCCCAGGAGGCGGGCCAGGAAAGTCCTGACAGCGAGCCGGCACAGGCTGCGGGCTTGTTCGCTGCCAGCGCCGAAGAAGCGGCGCTGCTTGCCCGTCTCCGTCAGGCCGAGCCAAGACTTTCTGCCTGGCTGGATGTTGTTCTTGAAAACCAGGAAGAGGCCGACGGGAGGTTCTGGAGCAGATTGCGCTTTTTTCTGCGCTCGCTCGAAGCTCCGGAGCCGGAGATTGAAAGATTCATCGCCGATTTTGGGCGCTGGCTTGAGGCGATGGATTATACGCATATTGATGAATTTCGCTCCGAGCTGCAGTACAAGCTTGCGCTTGCGCTGGATCTGGAAGACGAGGAGGATGAGCGCAACCGTCTGGTTGTCAAGCTTTCCGAGGGGCTGGCAGCCACCCGCGCCCAGCTTGGCCGCGGCCTGAACGCCCTGCTTGCCAGTCATGGCGAGCTGACTGACTCGTTCTGGGAGGAGCTGGAAGAGCTGTTCATAATGTCTGATCTGGGTTATGACGCCTCTGTCGAGGTTGTGGCCAGGCTCAGGCGCCGCGCCGCAGACCAGCGCGTAACCTCCGCGGCAGGGGCGCGCGGGCTGCTTGCCGAAGAGCTGGAAGAGATTTTCAGGCAACAGCCCAAAATCAGGGCTGTCAACAAGCCTGAGGTAATCCTGATGATGGGCGTGAATGGCGCTGGCAAGACCACTACCATTGCCAAGCTCGCGCATCGCGCCCAAATGGAAGGCAGGAAAACGCTGATCGCTGCCGCGGACACTTTCCGCGCCGCTGCGATTGAACAGCTTCAGGTCTGGGCGAAGCGCGCAGGCGCGGAGTTTTATGCGCGGCCGCCAGGAACGGATCCGGCCGCGGTCGCCTGGGAAGCGCTGGATTACGCCCAGAAGCACGATATTGACACGGTATTCATAGATACGGCCGGGCGCCTGCAAACGCGCGTGAACCTGATGGAGGAACTGGGCAAGATCCGTCAGGTGCTCGCAAAGAAGCATCCTGGCGCGCCGCACAGATCAGTGCTGGTTCTGGACGCTACAACCGGCCAGAACGCGCTCTCCCAGGCCAGACTGTTTCGCGAGGCCGCTGGCGCGGATGAAATTGTCCTGACCAAGCTGGATGGCACTTCCAAGGGCGGAGTGGCCATAGCTGTGGCCATGCAGGAAAAGTTGCCGATCTCCTTCATTGGCCTCGGGGAGAAAATGGAGGATTTGCGGCCCTTTGATGGCAAGGGCTTTGCTTCCGCCCTGCTAGGAGAAACGTAATGCCAGATCCTTTGCAAAATCCGGCTTTTCGGCCGCAGGGAATGCTTGAGCGCCTTGCAGGAATGTTTTTTGGGCGTCAGCAGGCGTTTGACTGCATCCAGATAGAGATCTCGTCGCATTGCCTTGGCGCATGCGAGTATTGCCCGCGCAGCCAGAAAGGCTGGCGGCAAACGCATATCACGCCAGAAATTTTCTCCCGCCTCTGGCCTGTGCTGCGCACCTGCAAACGCGCGCATTTGCAGGGCTGGGGCGAGCCGCTCCTGAATCCCCATTTTTTTGAATTGCAGCAATTCGCCCAGAAAGCGGGCTGCCAGACATCGACTACCACTTGCGGGTACAATCTCACGCCGGAGCTGGCCGGCAGGCTGGCCGCAAGCGGCATGGACACCCTGGCGGTTTCACTTGCCGGCACAGACGAGGCGAGCAACAGCTGCCGCGTAAATGTGCCTTTCAGCCGCGTGTGCGAGGGCCTGCGCAATGCCGCCGCAGCCATTAAGGCGCAGAAATCTCCCATGGAGCTGCATCTGGCCTATTTGCTGCTTGCAGACCGCATGGAAAGCGCGCTTGCGCTGCCAGAGCTTATGCGGGAATATGACATAAACGCGGCAGTTGTCAGCACGCTTGACTACATCTTCAAACCCGAGCAGGCAAGCCTTGCGATCTTGCCCCATGAATCAGGCAAATTAAACAGGGCGCGGGCGATTCTGGAAGAAATTGGCGCGAAAGCCGAAGAAAAGGGCAGGAAGATTTATTATGATCTGCCTGGCGAACAGAGCGGCGAAGATCTGGTTTGCCATGAAAATCCCTACCGCTGTCTTTATGTCAATGCGGCAGGCGAAATTTCCCCGTGCATATACCTGAACGTTCAGGGCGCCGAGGAGAGAAGGCAGGTTTTTGGCAATGTGCTGGAAACGGATCCCATAGAAATCTGGCGCGATCTTGATTATAAAAATTTCCGCAACCAGTTAAAATGGGGACATCCCGGGGCTGAATGCCGCAATTGTCCCAAGCGCTATGTCCAGGAGAGTGAGGCGGAAGACAGCGCTCAGTGATGGAGCATGGTCTCAAGCCTTTCCCGTTCATTGACAGTGGCGTTTTTCAGGCGGTCCCGTAATTTCTTCTCAACCAGCGGATGCCTGGCCTCGTACTCATAAAGGCTTGCGGCAGCGCGCCGCGCCAGTTCAAAATTGCGCAAATTGAGCGCGCAGTCGAGGATTGCGTCAACGTAAGCCAGATTGCCGCAAGCCATGAACGCGCTCCAGTACATGCCAAGCACGGATGGCTCCGCAGCCAGATTCCACTGCCTGATTCCGGCCGGACTCTGGCGGATGTGGCTTGCGAAACGCCTGTCGCCAGCGCCAAGCAGATTTTCAAGAGAATCCTTTTTATTGTCAGCATTGGCAAGATGGAGGGCCCAGGCCAGGGTCAGCCTGGCATCGCGGCCCAGATCTGCCGTTTCCCTTGCAAGCCTGGCAAGATCGAGCTGGCCATGCCAGGCCAGCTCGGCCAGAAACGCGGCAACCGAAAGCCGTTTTTCCGCATGGCCAAGCCAGCCAGCTTCCGCAAAGGAGCGCAGCAGGGGCTTGAGCAGCTCGGGATTGGGATGCTGGTAATAGAATTCCATTGCCTCCGCGTAGTGCGCTGGCTGCAGGGACAGATTGAGCGCCAAGGCTGGCAGGGGCATAAAAAGGAGCAGGATCAGGAGGACAAATCCGGCGAGACAGCCTCTGCCTGGCAGGAGTCTGCGGGTCACTGAAGCGGGGAAATGTCTGGCAGGCATGGGCTTTGTCTCTAGTCAAAATCAGCCAGCAATGCGCCAATCTGCAGGCAATCCGGCGCCAGCTGGCCAAGTTCAGTTTTGAGCCTTTCCCTGGCCTCCAGCAGCTGCGGCGAGGATACGCCATTGCGGATGGAAGTATGCGCCTCCAGAAAAGCCGCGAGAAGGTCGCAGGTTTTGAGCAGCTGGCCGTCCTTTGCGTCAAGCGCGTTCGCATCCATGGCCTGCACCGCGCCAAAGCCTTCCAGCCTTACGATCTGGCCATTCATGCGGCAGCAGTCCTGAAATTCCGAGCCGGTCTCAAGACCAAGATAATAGCCAATCTGGCTGGCGAAACTGGCAAACCCCTCCTTGCGCAATGGGCCGAGAATGCGCCTCTCAAGCTCGGATTTTTCATATTCGCGAATGATGTCCTGTAGTCCAGGGCTGGATTTTTTTACTGGCGAGATTATATCGCGCGTGAGCAATTCCGGAAAGTCATGAAAAAGGCCGCTGAAGAAATTATTGGCCTTTCTGGCTGGGCTTGCGTTTACTGCCAGGCTGTACATATAGGCGCAGGCTGCGACTATGAACATATGGCCCAGAACCGATGTGGCAGGCAGGCGCGGCGCCTGTGTCCAGCGAATCTGGAAGCGGAGCTGGCCGCAGAGATTGCCAAACCGGGCCAGTGCGTTGCCGGCGGAAAGCAGCATGGCCATGCCTGGCAAGTCCCGATATCTGGCAAGGTCGTCCTGAAAACTCTGCGCTATGCCTGGCATCTCCTCATCAAATTCATTATGGGGCCGGATTAGCTGAAATTCCCAGTGCGACGCAAAAAGATGCGCGGCTGCCAGAATGCGCCGGTCCAGCTCCCCTTCCTGGCCAGTAGAGTCATGCCAGGCCCTGAGCCTCTCCCAGAAAGGGCCGGTAGCGGCAAGCACGGGCTCAAGCCTGCCGAGCACGTAGCTGGTAAGCTGCTGATAGTGGGCGCGGTTCTGGCGAATCCTGTAGAAAACAGGCGGCTTTATATCTGTGGTGATCAGCCTGTAAAAATAGTCGAACAGGCAGCCCTCAATGATTTTGACAGCCAGATCGGCGCGCATTTCAAGAGGCATGTCCCTTGAGGATTCATGCCAGAGCGCGCAGGCGACAAGCATCTTGTGGGCTTGCTTTTCAATTTCAGCCAGCTCCACAGGCCGCAACTTGTCATTCCAGCGCCACAGGCACGCGCCAGAAAATATAAGCTGAAGCAGATTTTTACGAATCAAGCGCTTTCTGCTTGCGTCTTTTCTTGCCGATATTTGTCAGGAGCATGCCTGCCACAATCACCGCCATTGCGGCCACCTGTGTCCAGAGCAGCTGCTCAAGGCCCATCAGCACCGCCGTAATCGCGGCGAATACCGGCAACAGGTACTGATAGAGCGAAACCAGTTCCGCCCCGATATTCCTGATTGCCGGCTGCACAAGAAAATAGGCGAAAAAAGTGGGGCAAAAGAGAATGAAGCCAATCTCCAGCCAGGGAATCGCGCTATCGGCATGCCATAAGGGCAAGTCCCGCATTCCTGGCAGCAGGCAAAGCCCTGGTATTGCCGCAAACAGGAACACCCAGCGCAAGAGTGTGATGGGCTTGTATTTTCTGGAGGGTTTCTGAAGGATGAACAGATAAAAGGCGTAACAGACGCAGGAGGCAATCGCCAGGCAGTCCCCCAGGATCGGATCAGAAGCGGCATGGCCCCCGCCGCCGCCAGACACAATTACTATGACTGCGCCAATGAATGAAACCACCATGCCCGCGTATTCAAGCATGGCCGGGCGCTGATGCGCGAACAGAACGCCCATCAGAATCACGAACATCGGCGGCAGGGTCATGATAATCGAAATATCGATTGCGCTGCCATAGCGCAGGGACAGGACAAACAGGAAAATGAATGCGAACAGGCCGACTGCCCCGCCCAGTATGATGCGCGGCCAGTCCTCCTTATCAACAGGCTTGCAATGAAAGGCGAGGGAGGCAATCCAGAAAAGGGCGCAGCCGCCAAGCAGGCGGACTGCCGAAATGGCGTTGGCGCTCATCCACTCGGGAATCAGCGCCTTGGTAACGGCCACATTCACGCCCCAGAAAATCGTCGCCAGTAAAATGCAGGCGTTGCCAAGCAAAAAGTGTCTTTCGGGCTGCTTTTCTTCTGCCATATCCCCCCCTGGCGCTTTCGGGCACAATAGGCCAGGCTCGCCTTTTTTTCAACAGCGGCTGTCCTGTCAGATTCGTGAGCCGCGGCCTCCAGGAAAAAAGTCTTGCCTATATCTGTTCATGCGCTTCAAGGCCGCTGACCGTGATGGCTGCCAGTGGCCGGGCCGCGCAGATATATTCGCAGGCTCCGCAGCCAGTGCATTTGGCTGAATCCACAACCGGTCTTTTGAGTCCCTGGGCGCTGTCCGCAACCTCAACTAGGGAGATGGCGCCGTTTGGGCAAATGCGCTGGCAGGCGGTGCAGGCAACCTGATCGACATTCACAATGCAGCGCTGGAAGTCCACGCTCGCCAGGCCAAACCTGATTCTGGCCTTTTGCCCGGGCGTAAGCGGCGCAATTGCCCCGGCCGGACAAACTTCGCCGCATTTCACGCAATTTGGACGGCAATAGCCAAATTCGTAACTGAGGGCTGGCTGGAGAATGCCTGCGCCAGACAGGGATGTGGAAAGCGTGTTGCTGGGACAGGCCGCTACGCACAACTGGCAGCCAATGCAATGCCCGGCAAAATGCCCAACGCCCAGGGAGCCAGGGGGCGTTATGGGAATCGCGCGGCTGGTCGTTTCGCGCCTTTGCGGCATCACATCCGGCCGGTTGATTTCCTGATTGGCAGCCGCTTTGGCGCTGCCCGGCCGCAAGGCCAGCAGGGCGGGCGCCAGGGCGGCCAGAAACGCGCGTCTTGAAGAGACGTTCCGGTTTTCTGGGTTTGGTTTCATAAATGTCTTTCCGTAAGCAAGGGCCTCTGTCGGGCAGATTTCAGCGCAATTCTGGCAAGCAACGCACCGGCTGGAGTCCAGGCTGCCGTTTCCGATATCAATGCAGCCGGTCTTGCAAACTCTTTCGCAGCGGCGGCAGCCAACGCACTTTTCCGGATCAAGCTGAATGCGGAACAGGGCCCTGCTGCCCAGCAAGCCGAGCGCCGTGCCAACCGGACAATAATTGCACCAGACGCGTCCGAGTTTCCAGACCAGAAAAGCCAGCGCGACGAGCGTCGCCAGGCCCGCAAGCAGGGCCGGCCAGCCGGCAAAATGAATTTCCTGGCGCGCGAATGCGGAACTGCCAGCCGCTTCCGCGCCGGCTGCCAGGAGGTTGTTGAGCCATTGGGTTATCGGCGCGAAAATCGCAGCGCAGATGCGGCCAAATGCGCTGTATGGGTCAAGGAGGCCATAGATAAACAGAAATCCGCCAGCCAGTGCGATGGCAAAGACGCCCAGAACGGCAACCCGCGCCCAGAGATGGTTCGGTAGCGGCCTGCGACGTTTTTTTCCGAAGACGCGTCCCAGAAGATCCTGGGTTATGCCAAGCGGACAGAATGCGGCGCAATACACCCGTCCCAGGCAGAGAGTGGCGAGAGCGGCCGCGCCCAGAAAGACAAAGCCGCCGCCCAGAAGTGCGGGGCCAATCTGCCAGCGCGCAATGTGGGACGCCGGCATGATCGGGAGTGCGAAAGCCAGGAAGAAAAGGCCGAACACCACTCCGGCAATTAGCCTGCGCGACCAGGAAAGCGAACGTTTTTTCATACCATTTCCTCGTTGTGCAGCCTTTCCGTCAGCTGCCCGAGACGCGACATTTCCGCTGGTATGTCGATCATCGCCGGGCAGGCTTCCACGCATTTGCCGCAGCCGGTGCAGCGCGCAGCCTGCCTGAGCTCTGGCACACGGCGGTCGAGATCCGCAAGCCAGGCCTTGCGCAAAGCCGGATAATCCGCAGTTTCCGGAGCGCGGGGCAAGAGATCGTGATCCAGGGAGCGGTTGTACTGGCTGAATACGGCCGGGATATCGATTCCGTATGGGCAGGGCATGCAATAGCCGCATGTGGTGCAGGGCAGGCTTTCCTGGGTCAGAAACAGCTTGAGCGCGCTCTCAAGTGCCTGTCTTTCAGCGGGGGTGAAAGGCTCCAGCGGCGAGAAGGTGCGCAAATTCTCCTGCAGGTAATCCATGCGGGTGACGCCGCTGAGGACAGTAAGCACTCCTGGCAATGTGGCAGCATAGCGAAACGCCCAGGCTGCGGGAGTGAGATCTGGCCGGGCCGCCTGAAGCGGAGCGGCGGCCTTTTTGCCCAGGCGCGCCAGTCTGCCGCCAAGCAGCGGCTCCATTACAACAATGGGTATGCCGGCGTCGCGCACTCTTTCGTACATCCACCTCGCCGGCGCGGGCTCTCTTGAGAGGCCCACTATCTGCTTGCGTTTTTCCGGCATGACCAGTTCATGCATAAGGTCGTGGTAGTTGAGCTGCAGCATGGCATAGTCCCAGGTCACTGGCTGCGCCAAAAGGTAATCCAGCGCCTCGCTGTCGCCATGAAATGACCAGCCCAGATGCCGGATTATTCCCTTTTCCCTTTTCTCCAGCAGATAATCGAGCACCCCAAGGTCTTCATAGACATGCTTGTAGGACGGAACGCCCATGACGGCATGGAGCTGGTAGAAATCAAAATATCCAGTGCGGCATTTTTGCAGCTGGCCTTCAAATATTTCCTTTGCCTGGTCCAGGGATTCAATAATGCGGCCCGGCATTTTCGTGGCGACAAGGTAACTTTCGCGCGGATGCCTTGAGAGGGCGCGTCCCATGACAGATTCCGATACGCCCTTGTGGTAGAAATGCGCGGAATCAAAATAATTGACTCCGCAGGCCAGGGCATGATCGATAAGCGCGAAGGCCTGTTTCTCGTCAACTTCCGTTCCCCGCGGCGATGAGGCGCTGGGCAGCATTGGCAGGCGCATGCAGCCGTAGCCAAAAGCGGAAACTTCGACGCCAGTGCGGGGATGGTGATGCCGTGTAACCGGGCCAGCCGCTTCTGGCGCGGTTTGCGCGGACTTGGGGGAAAGAAGGGCATTCAGCCCATAGCCAAGGGCGCCCAGACCTATGAGGCCAGCCGCTCCCTTGAGGACAGCGCGCCGGTTAATATCCATGAGCTTGCGTTTCATTAATTTTTTTCCGGTTAGTGGAGGTGGATAAGACGAGGAGAGGAATGCAAATAATATGCCGATGCCTGCATAGGCATTTTTACTGCCAGGAGTGAAGCTATAGAATTCCTGATGCGTATTCAGGGCTGGAGGAGGATTTCATCGTTGGAATCGAAGAGAGTGAAAAGATCTGCATGGGGCAAGATTCCCGACTTGACTTTTTCAGCAAGTAAAAGCAGATTGACTGAATTTATGGCTCCTCCTTTCACCCCAGTTCTTTCGCTTATATTCTGGAGCCTATCTCTGAAACTCCCTGTAAACCCTCCAGAGACAAATACAAAATTGAATTTTTTTACTTCCTTATCAAAAATAAGCCACCATTCGTTTGGATTCATATTAAATTGCCTTTCTTTATTCTCTTGAATATATCGTACCATTTCGTCTGCTTGCGAAATCGGGAGTGAATAAAGATTTGAATATGCCTTATTATCAATAATGAGTCCATTTTGGTCATAGTAAACACATACATCTGGTTTGCGAGAATTTCCTAGGCGGCTGCCTTTGAAATTAAGTTCCGAAGTGAATAAGTCAGCTGTCATTATTTCATATTCACGGGAAGACTGGCTATCTAATCCTAAATCAAGCAATGCGAGATATTTATGATTTATATATTTTATTTTTTCTCTTAAATTATCTTTTATAAGACTAAAATTCGATTTCTTGGTGTTGATACTTCTATTTGGAATTTCCAAGCCTGTGATTTTATCAGAAATTATAAATCTATCCTGTTTTTTTGTGATAATCAAGCCAATATTTATGAAGTTTTTAATATCATCATTTATTGTTGCTTCTGTTTCATCAAGTCCTTTACAATGTAAATGTGCAATGATTTCATTAACAGTTCTATATTTGCCATGGAGAAATCTTATTATATATGCCCTCCTATTTCTTAAATAATCACGATCTGGAGCTTTTGTCGCAAGCATATCCCACATCACTCGCCGGGGAATCTTTGAACTTTTGGATATGCCTTTGATTCGTTTGATTGTTTTCCTGCCTTTAAGTGTAATTTCATAGGCCTGTAGAATTGATTGTGCACTACATCCGTAATCATTGATAATCATTATTTCTTTTGGACGCTGCTTAACCCAGCCCAGTTGTTTTAACCATGCACAAATAGTCCTTGCATATTTATCGCTTGTTCCTTCAGTATCAGATAGAATTTTTTTACGTTCCTTGGCTGTTGATGCATCTTTCAGCGAATTGACAAACAAATGCTGCGGTATGGAAGTGAATCCAGCCTCCCCTAGAAAGCCAAGTTGGCTGCCGATTTCAAATTTTGTTAGAGGCATTCCATTTTCAAGCAGGAGCAGGATTCGTCCAACAGGAGGGTAAGAGAGGAAGGCGCTTTCTAAAGCCTCATGTTCCGCTGCGCTGCCGTCCGGGGCTGAGGCATATTTGAAACCGGCTTCAGATAACTGGCATTCGTCAGTAGTCCGATCATATTCCAGAAAACCAATACTTATAGCCCAACGCAAAAAGGAATCAGCAGACCAGTCACTCTGGTAATCTTTTCTTTGCCCTGGCAATACGGCCTGAACTCACATTTGTCCGGCTAAGGGCCAAAAAAATAGTCCAAAATCTCAGGGATATGTGTTATAAGATTTCAGCACAACCACTTGTAACACATGGAG
>JAAUYW010000092.1 GCA_014804915.1 Desulfovibrio sp.
AGCACGGTAATCCAGATAACTGCGCAAACTGCTTCCTGCCGCGGCATTCCGGCATCCGCGAGCATGCCTGGCACAACGAAAATCAGGTAGCACATTGAGATGAAGGTGGTAAGGCCGGCCACGCATTCAGTGCGAGCTGTTGTGCCATTTTCCTGCAAATGAAACAGTTTTTCCATGCTGTTTGCCATTGCCTCGCTCCGCTGGAATTAATTGAGGAAGCCCTTGATGCCAGTGAAAATCACCTGGGCGGCGATTGCCGCCAGAATCAGCCCGGTGAGTTTTGCGAGAACCGCGATTCCGGTTGCGCCAAGTATGCGCCCGGCCATGTCTGCGATTCGGAGCAGGAGGAACATCGCCAGGGCGGCCAGAAACAGCGAGAAGACGCCGATGAGCGTTTTTTCCGTGGTTGTCGCCTGGGCGCCCATGACCATGACTGCGCCAATTGAGGCTGGCCCCATGCCAAGGGGAATGGCGAGCGGAACTATGCTGATGTCTCCCTCGATGTGCTCATGCTCGGTTTCGCCGTCATCGCGCATCAGGGCGATGGCAGTCAGCATGAGCAGCACGCCAGAGCCAATGCGGAATGCGTCGAGCGTGAATCCGAAAAGCTCAAAAATGTTTGCGCCCCAGAGATAGAGCGCGGAGCCGAGCAGAAAGATGGCTAATGGCGTTTTTAGCGCCACCTTGCGTTTTTCCGCCCGGGTGTAATGGCGCGTGTAGCCCAGAAACGCGCTGAGCACTGCCGGAGGGGTCATAAGCGCGTACAGCTTGATGCTGTTGCCAAGCACGGCGCTTAGCAGATCAATAATCATTTTAGCCTACTGTTTTAAAAATGCCCTGATGCCTGTGAATATCACCTGCGCAGCGATTGCCGAGACAAGCAGGGCCGTGAGTTTGGAAAGCACGAGCAAGCCGGTTTTGCCCAGAACGCGCTCGAATGCGCGCGCGAGATAGAGGGTGACGGTTATGCCGAATGCCGCCAGAAGCAATGCGGAGGAAGTGAAAATGATTTCTGTCGTGGATTTCGCTGTCGCGCCCAGCACCATCACGGCTCCAATTGTGGATGGCCCCATACCAAGCGGGATGGCAAGCGGCACAACGCTGATATCCAGCGAGGGATTGGCTGGCAGCTTTCCGGATTCGTCGTGATCCATCAGCTCAACCGCAGAGAGGAACAGCAGGAGGCCGACGCCAATGCGGAAGGCATCCAGCGTAAAGCCGAATATGTCGAAGAGCGCGGAGCCGGAGACAATCAGGATCTGGCCTGTAACATATATGGCCACGCCGGTCTTGAGTGCGATTTTTCTGCGCGCTGGACGATCGATCTTGTGGGTGTAATTGATGAACGCGCTCAGGATAACTGTTGGCGTGAGCAGGGCATAGAGCTTGATGGCAAGCCCGAGAAAGATGGCTACTGTTATTTCCTGCATGTCCAGCTTGTGAAGGGCGTTTGCTGCTGCTGGGGCAGCAGCCCGTATTTTCGGGCCTTGCGGGCGACCTGGGACTGGCTGATGCCCAGGATGCGCGCGGCCTTGTAGGTGCTGCCGCCTTCTGCCAGGGCCCGGCCAAGCATTCCTTTTTCAAGATTGGCGATGGCCAGGCCCAGGGAGCGCGGCGCCAGGGAATCAGGGGCGCTGCCAATGCCCTGGTTCAGCGACCTGGGCAGGTTTTCCGGCATTATGATTCCGTTTTCGCACAAAACCGCGAGAGACTGCACCACATTGCGCAATTCGCGGACATTTCCCGGCCAGTCATAATTCGGGAAAAGGCGCAGCGCTTCAGGCGAGAATTTCTTCCCGCTGTCCGCGCGCTCCAGAAAATATTTTGCCAGCTGCGGAATGTCGGCTTTTCTTTCGCGCAGGGGCGGCAGGAGGATGCAGAGCACTGCCAGGCGGTAGTAGAGATCCTGGCGGAATGCGCCGCTTGCAGCCAGCTTGTCCAGGGGCTGGTTGGTCGCCGCGATAATGCGCGTATTTGGCCGGATCGCCCTGGCGCTGCCCAGGCGGTAAATGGGCTGGCCATCGAGAATATGCAGCAGCTTTGCCTGCATTTCGAGGGAGAGCTCGCCAATTTCGTCCAGCAGCAATGTTCCGCCTGCCGCCAGCTCGAAGAGGCCAGGCTTGCCATTTTTGATTGCGCCTGTAAACGCGCCCCGCTCGTAGCCAAAAAGCTCGGATTCAATGAGAGTCGCCGGTATGGCCCCGCAATTGACTGTTACAAACGGCTTGTGCGCCCTGTGGCTGTGCTCGTGAATCAGTCTCGCGGCCAGGGATTTGCCAGTGCCCGTCTCTCCGAGAATCAGGGTTATGGCATCGCACTGGCTGGCTTTCGCGATTTCCTGCATGGCGCGGGCGAGAGCTTCGCTTTCGCCTATCAGCGCCGCCCCTTCCTCGCTGTCCAGTCCCTGGGCGCGGCGCTTGTGCGCCAGGGTTTCCATTTCAAGGCCAGAGAGCCTGTCCTTGAGCGCGTCAAGCTCCGTCAGATCGCGGATGGCGGCGATCACGCGCCATACCTGGCCATCCTCGCCATAAATGGGCGTGCTGGTGTTCAGGCAGCGCCTGCCGTTTGAATAGTCGTCAAACAGGGTGACTGTGCGCTTTTCCTCCAGGGCGCGCAACGTAACGCAAGTCTTGAATTTGCCTTCGCGCAAGGGCTCGCTCACATGCCTGCCCACCACTTCCTCGGCGCGAATGCCTGCTATGCGCTCCATTGCGCGATTGACGCGCCTGGTGATGCCATCGCCATCTATGACCCAGATGCCGTCGTGGATGGATTCCAGAATGCGGTCCAGCTCCAGCGCCATGTTAGCCTGGGAGACAGGGCTTTCCGGCAGGCGCGTAAAAGTCAGGCGCCGGGCGGAATGCTCCGCTGCAGGCGCCCAGCTGATCAGCCAGCCGATGCCGGTTCTTTCGCGGAAAACGCAGGCATTGGCGCTGGAGAGATCCTGATCCCTTTCCTGCGCTTCAAGCGAGCCGGAGCCGATCCATGCGGCAAGGCAGTCCGGACTCGCGGAATCTGTATCAAGGCCAAGCATTCTGAAAAAGGGCGGATTGGCAGCGAGCAGGCTCCAGCTGTCAACAGGACAGAGGCAGCAGGGCCAGGGCCAGCTGGCTGGCAGAAGCACGCTGTAATCAGTCATGCCGCCGGGCTTGCTCACTGCGAATTTTCCCCTGGAGCGGCTGCTTTCAGGGCTTGATGTAGGCGTAGCCGGAACGTTGCAGCTTCACTATCTCGGCCAGGCCAGCGGGCACAACAAGGCAGCCTGGCCACAGGCTCACCGGATCAATATTGTGTTCCGCAAGGGCGTTGGCGCAGATCTTGAAGCGGACTCCGGAGGCCATCAGGGGCTCGGCCAGCTCACGCAGCTCGTCATGGCCTGTGAACAGCGTGACAGCCGCGGCGTTTGCCAGCACGACAAGTTCGAATTTCTCTTCTGGCAGCGCGTTCATGTAGTTTTTGCAGTTGCGCGCCACCAGGCGGAAGCGGCTTTCCTCACCAGAATCAATATGCAAGACCACATCATAATCCATCGCGGACTCCTGCGTCGCAAACATGGCAAAATAGATCGAATGCCGGCCATTATCATTCAGGGACAGGGCGGAGTCAAATCCATTCGGCGCCGGTTGAGACGCTGGGCGCAGGCGCCTTTCACCAGGTTGACCAGGATTTTTGCTGGGCGAATCTGCCAGCCGTTCTGCTGCAGGCTTTTTTATTGATAATTTGTGGCTTGAAGCTGGGCTGGTTTGGCATTATACTGATAGACTGCTTTTTAATGAAATAAAATTCTGGCCGGAACCGGCACAGGAGCGCGTCAATGCGTATTTTTTTGAACGCCTTTGTCTGTTTTCTCGCTTTCGTGATTTGCGGCTGCGCGGCCCAGGCCGCCTCGACCCAGCCTGCGGCGCAAGCCAGAAAGGAAGCTCCCAGGGAAAACATGAGCAAGTTTGAAGCCGCCAGGCGCTTCAGCCAGGTCATGGATATTGTCGAGCGCAATTATGTGAAGGATGTCACGCAGATTGATCTGATCAACGCCGCAGTCAAGGGAATGCTGCAGGGCCTTGACCCCCATTCGACTTTCATGACCGCCGAAGAATACAAGGAAATGCAGGAAACCACTTCCGGCGAGTTTTTCGGAGTGGGCATTGAAATTTCCCTTGAAAACGGCCAGGTTGTTGTGGTGGCGCCAATTGAGGACACGCCGGCTTTTCGCGCCGGGCTTCAGCCAGGCGATGTCATCCTGACAATCGACGGCCAGCCCGCCCAGGAGCTGTCGCTTCAGGAAGTCGTTTCACGCATTCGCGGCGCGAAAGGTACCGAGGTGGAGCTTGGCATACTGCATAACGATGCCAAATCTCCCCAGACTGTCCGGATAGTGCGCGATGCGATTCCGATGATCAGCGTCAAGTCCAAGCCGCTGGAAGACGGCTATTACTGGGTCAGGCTGACGCGATTTTCGGAACGCACGACGGATGAATTGAAAGAGGCACTGAAGGCTGCAGCGAAGGACGCGCCCGACGGCCTGAAAGGCGTTGTGCTTGACCTGCGCAACAATCCTGGCGGCCTGCTTGACCAGGCCGTGAATGTTTCCGATGTTTTCCTGAAAAAGGGCGATATAGTTTCAATAAAGGGACGGGATGAAAGCGCCCAGCGCACTTATTCCGCCAAAAGTCAGAGTGATGATGTTTCCGTGCCGGTAGTGGTGCTGATCAACGCCGGCTCGGCCTCTGCCTCCGAAATCGTGGCAGGCGCGCTGCGCGACCAGAAGCGCGCGCTGATCATGGGCGAGCGTTCCTTTGGCAAGGGCTCGGTGCAGAATATCATTCCGCTTGCGGATGGCTCCGGCCTGAAACTGACAGTCGCGCTTTACTACACGCCAAATGGCAGCTCAATCCAGGCCGAGGGCATAGTGCCTGACGTGGAAGTGGTCTTTGAGCCGCCAAAAGCCGAAGACACGCCGCGGATGCTGTTGCGCGAGCAGGATCTCAACCGGCATCTGGAAAACGGCAAGAAAGCGGACAAGCCCAAAAATTCGAAAGAAGAGGGCAAGGAACAGCTGAGTCGCGACAACCAGTTGCGCATGGGCCTGCAGATGGTGAAGAGCCTGCCCAAAATTCAGGAAATCAAGAGCGAAAAATAGCCGCGAGGTATAGATGACCAGAGTCATTGGCTGCATTGGCTGCGGCAATATGGGCGCCGCAATTCTCAAGGGCTTCGCCGCCAGGCTGGATGAAAGCGAATGGCGGCTCTGCGGCTATAATCGCAGCCCTGAAAAAATGCTCGCCCTCAAGGAGCAGGGCATAGACGCCATGCCTGGCATTCCTGATCTCGTGAATCACGCCGATCTTGTCATTGTGGCTGTAAAACCGGCCCAGGCCGCTGAAGTTCTGAAAATCGCCAAGCCGCATCTGACTGCCCAGAAAACCCTGGTCTCGGTGATGGCCGGCATCCAGATGGGCACATTGCGTTCCCTTGCGGGCAACAAGTGCGCCCTTGCCCGCTGCATGCCCACTACTACGGCCCTCGTTGGCAGCGGCGTATTCGCCTTTTGTTTTGACGATGCCAATTTCACGCGTCTGCGCCAGCTTGAATTGCTGGAGCTATTCGACAATATTGGCTATTGCGTGGAACTGGCAGAGAGCCGTTTCACTGATTTTTCAGCTCTTATAGGCGCGGGGCCAGCCTATGTGTTCGCAGTAATGCAGGGGCTGATGCAGGCCGGGCTCACTCTGGGTTTTCCCCAGGAGCAGTCGCGCAAAATGCTTACCGAGCTGTTTGCCGGCTCTGCGGAGCTGGCAAGCAGGCAGGCGAAGAATTTCATGCAGCTTCGAGATGATGTCTGCTCGCCTGGCGGCCTGACTATTGCCGGCATCAATGTCCTGGATCGCGCAGGCCTTTCCGGCCTGCTTGTGGATGCGGTGCTGGCAGCAGCCAGACGCGGCCGCGAAATGGAAGCCTGAGATGCGCTATTTCTACATTCATGGCTTCAATAGCGGGCCCGGGAGCCGCTCGGGCGCGGCTCTGGAGCAGCTGCTTGCCAGGCCTGTAATTCGCTGCCACAATGATTACAGCATGCCGTTTCCGGAATGCCTCGCCAGACTCGGACAGTTCATTTCTGAAAATGCCGGCAATGAACAAGCCTGCATTCTTGGCACTTCCCTGGGCGGTTTCTA
>JAAUYW010000093.1 GCA_014804915.1 Desulfovibrio sp.
AAACATCCGGAAATTTCATGCCAGTATGAGCCACAGGCTCCGCTAAAACTGGAAAAAGATTCTGAAGATATTTCCCGAAATTGGCAGCGCTGAAAATCAGGCCTGTGTTCCAATTCGGCTGCAATAAGGGATTTCGGAGTGCCCAGGGAAATTACTTTTCTTCCAGAAGGGCCTCCAGAGCCTCCCCGCAGGCTGCATAATTGCTGCGAAATTGCGGCCAGTCCGTAATGACCCTGGCATGGCCGTGCTGAAACAGGACCAGGGCGCCGGCAAAGACCTCAACATCATCCGGCTCATGGGTGATAATCACTACAGGCAAATTCATTTCTGACAGCAGCGTCTGGATCTCTGCGCGCATATGGGCCCGCATTAACGGATCCAGCGCTGAAAAAGGTTCATCAAGCAATAAAATGTCAGGCTCGGAATTGAGAGCGCGCGCCAACGCGGCCCGCTGCTTCTGGCCGCCGGAGATTTCGGCTGGCATGTGCCTTCGAAGATGGCCAATGCCAAATCTTTCCAGAATCGACATGGCCTTGCGGGATTCGCCTGCGGAAATGAAGCTCGGCAGCAAGCCGCTATGCGGATATGCCACGTTTTGAAGAATGTTCAAATGCGGAAAAAGCGCGTAATCCTGCAGCAAATAACCCACACGCCTTTTTTGGGGCGGAACAAATATTTTCTCCCCTGAATCATAAAACACTCTGTTCAAAGCCTCGATTCGGCCATAAGAAGGCTTTCGCAGTCCAGCGATCGATTGCATGGCAAGCGTTTTTCCAGATCCGGATGGACCAAAAAACACAACTCGGCGGAAATCGGAGCCAATATCGAAATCCAGCTCAAGTCTGAATATTTTCCTCCGGGTCTTGAATTCCTTGCCAAAATGCAATTTCAGCATCACTTTCGGCCCAGTCTGGAAATATATTCCGCGCTGATGAGCGCTGCGCAGCAGAAAACAGATGTAGCCACGGCCAGAAAAAAAGCCCGCTCATCCTCCCCAGCCTGAAAAGCCGAATAAATGGCAAGAGCCAGGGTCTGGGTTTTGCCCGGAATATTTCCTGCAATCATCAGGGTAGCGCCAAATTCGCCCATGCCGCGGGCAAAAGCCAGAATCAGCCCTGCAAAGATGCCTTTCCAGGCAAGGGGAATGCTTATGGTAACCAGAATTCGCCATTCTGACGCGCCCAGGGTTCGAGCAGCATCCTCCAGATCAGGATTTACCTGCTCCAGAGCCGCCCTGCACGACTTATAAATTAACGGAAAAATGACAACGCTTGCAGCAGCCACCGCGCCTTGCCATGTAAACATCAAGTTAATGCCCCAGGCGCCAAGCTCAGGGCCAAGCAGACCGCGTCTGCCTAGCAGCTGAATCAGATAATAGCCAATAACTGTGGGAGGGAGCACCAATGGCAATGTAAAAGCCGCATCCAGCATTGAAGACAACAAACTCTTTCTGCTGCGCAGGCGCCAGGCTGCGAGAATAGCCAGTCCAAAAGTGCCGGCAGTGGCGGTTAAGGCCACCTTGAGCGAAATCAGCAGCGGCGACTGGATTGCGCCGACCCAGCCGCCTGCTGACGAAAAAAATCCATTCACGGCTTCGCGAATCCATATTTTGCCAAAATTTCCTGGCCCTCAGGCGAAAGCACAAATTTTATAAAATCATGCGCTGCATCCTGGTTGGCGCCAGTCAGGCAAACCGCAACTGGATAGGTAACAGGCTCATGACCGTCCATAACCTGCACAACCTCCACCTTGTCTTTCAATTGCCTGGCATCCGTTCCATAGACAATGCCGGCATCCACTTCGCCGCGGGCAACATAATCCAGCGTCTGGCGCACACTGCTTCCCAGAATTAACTTGTGCTCAAGCTTGTCCCACAAGCCTGCATTGACAAGGCTATCGCGAGCATATCTGCCAGCTGGCACCGAAGCGGGATTGCCAATGGCGATATGCCCGAGATTTACCAAATCCTGCAAGCCCTTTACTGGCGCGCTGCCCCTAGGCACAATCAGCACCAGATCATTCATGGCAAATTGCCTACGCGTAGCCGGATCTACCACCTTCTCGTTTTCCGCCTTGTCCATTGTGGCTTCATCAGCTGATGCGAATACATCAACTGGAGCGCCGGCCGCTATCTGCCTGAGCAAAGGATTTGAAGCCGCGTAATTCGTATTCACGGTTATGCCAGGATAGCGCTTCTCAAAGGCCTGTTTCATTTCATCAAATGCGTTCGCAAGGCTGGCTGCCGCAGATACTGTCAATTCAGCCGCCAGTCCAGCGGAAGCGGAAAGAACAAAAACAAGTAATGCCAGAATCCTGATCATCGCTCACCTCCTGCGGGCAATTTGCCTGATCACAGGAAAATTGCAAAATCAGTCACGCTTTTAATAAAAGTGTGCCTGTATGACATCAAAGGGCATATTTGCTAGATTGCATACGCAATGAACAGCCAGAATCCCCATTTGTTTATATCCGGCTTAAGCTATGCCCAGCGCGCTGAATTGCTGAAGGCGCTGCTGAAAGGCACTGCCTGGCTGCCGCCGGCAATTCTTTCCAGCAGGCAGCTGACCCAGGCGGAGCGCTGGCTCTGGGAACGCACAGCTCTGGAAGGCTCCCCTTTCCAGCGCCACTCCAGAGCCAGAATATGGCTGATTTTCATGCTCATTCGCCATGCCGGTCTGCGCATGCGCGAAGTGCTCCAGCTTGAAGAACATGATTTCCGGTTTGGCGAGGAAGAAATCCAGGCCGGGCGCAGAATTGTGCCGCTATCCCCCCAGGTGGCAAGCCAGCTTGCAAACTTCTGGGCAAACTGGCCAGGCAGGACAGCCAGCAAGCCTCTGGATTGCGATGCCAGCTTCATCCGCCGCAGTTTTTCGGCATGTGCCAGAGCCTGCGGCATCAATCCTGCCCTGCTCAATCCAAGCTCCCTGCGCAGGCAACGGGGACTCGAACTGGAAGCTGGCGGCCTACATCCGCATCTGGCAAGCGTTTTTCTGGGAAAAATGGATCATTCGCCACTTTTTCCTGGCCAAATGGCTGTAACCATGCTTCGCAAACACATCAAAGAGGAACGCAGAATGAAAACAAGCGCGCGAAATGTCTTTCAGGGACAAGTTACCCGCCTGACAGAAAATGGCATCCTGGTCAGCGTCTCCCTGGAAACGGCGCAGGGACTCGGACTTTCGGCCATCATCACGCAGGCAAGCAGCAAGAGCCTTGGGCTCGCGCCTGGCGTAACTGTCAGCGCGCTGGTCAAGGCTCCCTGGGTTACTGTAAGCCCGGCTGGCAAGCCCGAAAGCCCGAATAGCGAAAACTGCTTTGCGGGCAAGGTTGAAAAGATCAATCGCGATTCCCTGGCCTGCGAGATCATGATTCAGCTGCCGCAGGGAAACCAGCTTTGCAGCCTGTATGCAAATGGGGCCAGTCCGGACAGAAATATTCACGAAGGCGACGAAGTCCTGGCCTGCTTCAGTCCATTTGCCGTTATCCTGACCAGCGACTAGGTGGGAAGCAGCCCCGGGCTGCTGGGCGCCATCCTGGCAGGCGGCAAATCCAGCAGAATGGGAGTCAACAAGGCCTGCCTTCGGCCCTGGGGAGAATCAGGGTCAAGCCTGCTGGAAAACGCGCTTGAACTGCTCGCTCCGCTGACAGCGCGCTGCGTGGTTTCCTGCGCCAGGGGCCATACATACGCAGGCCATGAGTGCATAGAAGACGCTCAAAACAGCGCAGGTCCGGCCCAGGGACTGCTTGCCTGCCTTCAAGCAGCAAAAAAAGAAGGGCTGGAAGCTGTTTTCGCGCTTGGCTGCGACCAGCCGGCCCTGACTGGCAATCTGCTCGGAAAGCTGGCTGACGCGTATTCCGCCAGGGCGCCTGGCTCGCTCGCAGCCCTGTTTCTGAATCAGGCAACCGGCAAGTTCGAAATGCTTGTCGCAATTTATTCTGTTGATTTCATTCCCCTGCTCGTTTCGGGGCTTGAGGCCGGACAGCATTCCCTGTATCAGATACTGCCAAAATCGCGCGCCATCAGCCTGGCCTACAGCGAGCAGGAGGCGCGATATTTTGTCAATCTGAATACGCCTGCCCAGTTCCAGGCATTCAGCGCGAGCTGCGGCAATGCGCCTGGCATTCCCTGGCAAGCCTGAACATTCCGACCAGCAAAAAAGGAGAGGCCAGCGCCTCTCCTTCAATTGTCCTGAATCCGGAGAAAATGAGGAGGGCTTGCGCCCCCCTCCAGACAGATTCGAAAAACGAAAGCTATGCCTTCATGCCAGATGCGTGAGAACCTGGATGAATGGGTTCGGGATCGTAGGGAAGAGGCTTGCGGCCAAGCATCATGAAGGCGACAAAGGCAGCCGCGGCGCAGACAATGCCGATAATATTGGCATAGTCAATGGCCATCTTGAAGCCCATGGTTGGCTCGTAGCAAATGTAGCTTACGCAGACCGCAGTCATGAATACAGCGGGCACTGTGCAGATCCAGTGGAATCTGTCACGCCGGCGCAGATAGGCCGCGCCAGCGAAAAGCACGATTGTGGCCAGGGTCTGGTTCGCCCAGCCAAAGTAACGCCAGATAATCGTGAAATCGATGAGTGACAGGAAAATGCCCACCAGGAACATTGGCACGGCAATGTAGAGTCTGGGAATAATCGCCTTTTGCGAGAAATTGATAGCTTCGGAAAGCGTGAGGCGCGCAGCGCGGAAAGCCGTGTCGCCGGAGGTGATTGGCAATATGACAACGCCAAGAATTGCGATAACGCCGCCAAACTCGCCCATCAGGCCCATGCAGGACTGGGTTACGACATTGCCCGGGCCGCCGGCCGCAAGCGCGGCATTCAGGGCATCCGGCCCATGATAGAAAGTCATGCCAACTGTCGCCCAGACGAGGCCAATGAAGCCTTCGGCGACCATACCTCCATAAAAGACTGACTTGCCCAGCTTCTCATTTGCCATGCAGCGGGCCATCAGCGGCGATTGCGTGGCATGGAAGCCCGAGAGGGCGCCGCAGGCTATTGTGATAAACACCAGCGGGAAAATTGGCAAATGTCCCGGGTGTGTATTGCCAGAAAAGCTGTCAACGGAATTATAGAATTCGGCCGGCATGGAAACAAACATCATGGCTGTCACGCCAAGGGCCATGAAGATCAGGATCGCGCCAAAAACCGGATAGAAATTGCCGATAATCTTGTCAATCGGCATGATCGTGGCAATGAAGTAATAGGCAAAGATCACACAAACCCAGAAAACCAGATTCATGTAGTCTGGCGTAAGCTTCGCAAGCAGCGCCGCAGGCGCGGCCACAAACACTACGCCAACCAGGATCAGCAGCACAACTGCAAATACGCGCATGAACTGCTTTGCGAAATTGCCCAGATTATAGCCGACAATCGCCGGCACATTGGCGCCGCCATAGCGCACGGACAGCATGCCCGCCATGAAGTCATGCACTGCGCCGGCAAAGATGGTGCCAATCACGATCCACCAAAGGGCGGCAGGTCCCCAGAGCGCGCCCAGAATGGGACCAAAGACCGGGCCTACGCCGGCTATATTCAGCAGCTGCACCAGCCAGACTTTCCAGAGCGGCATTTCCACATAGTCCACTCCATCGGCCATTGTCTTTGCTGGCGTAGGACGCGAGGGCTCAGCTCCAAAAATTTTGGAAACAAGAGCGCCATATACGATGTAGCCCACCACCAGCGCAATAGTCGCCAGGATAAAATACATGTACTTTGGCATGATTTTGCTCCCCTGAAATTTACATACCCCAAAATGAACGAAAACCCCAATTTTCGTTTTCCTTATCATCTTTTTAAAAGCCGACGCCGCTAATGTCAATAAATTAAAGCTCTTTCACAAAAGGGCGAAGAGCCGCCTGGATTTGCGGCAGTCATGCGGGCAAATAAAGGGGAGGCATAACTCTGGAAAATTTCTTTAAAAATTCTTATGATGACAAAAGCAACGCCGCCTGGCTCCTGGACGGCAATTTTTACAAGGATACCCAGATGGCAACACAGCCCGGACATGATCTTGTCGCAAAAACACAGAAGCTGCCCAGGCCGCGGCCAGAAAAGGCGGGCTCCCTAAAGACTGCCCTGCTCGCCTTGCTCTGCCTGCTCATCCTGGCTTGCGCCGGCTACTGGCTGACGCTATCCAGCGACAGGAAAGAAGCCTATCGCGAGCTGGCGGCAGACCATGCCGCCAGTCTCCTGGCAGACACGCCCTTCGCATCGCTTGCGAATCTGCTTCGGCCAGCGAAGCCGCAACTGCCAGAGCAGCTGCTGCGTCCGGCAACTGAAAAAGGCACGCTTTCCGGCCAGACGGTTACTGGCACCATTGCCGCGCCTCCAGATTTTGGCGAGAGCAGCGCAACAGCTCCTGCGGAAATGAATGGCCAGGGTGGCGCCCTGCCGCTCCCCGGGCTGCTTGCGCCCGGCCAGACGGAGAATCAGGTTGTTTTCAGCCAGGAGCCCCTGCAGCCAGTTGCCGAAGACAGCCGCATCAAGGCCGCCTACCTGACTTCCCTGGCGCAATGGCTGGCAAATCATTATCGCACAGGCTCCCAGGGCGGTCTTGCAGCCAATGTCCAGGCGCTCAATCAGGAATGCGGCGTGAGGCTGGCGAACCAGGCCCAGGGGGGCAGAAGCGGGATTTTGCGCTATGCCTTTCATCCTTCAATGATCAATGGCCTCTACAGGCTCTATATTGATCGCTTCATGGCGGACCTCAATGAAGCCGCAATCCGGAAAGGCTTCAATCCTGACCAGAACCGCCAGTTTCATCGCGCCATGGCCGGCAGGGCCGCGATTCTTGCCAGCAGCCTGGCAGGCGTGCTTCAGGTTCCGGATCTGCCAGCCAGGCTGGCCCAGATAGACTCCCTGGCACAAAAGACAGTGGATGCCAATGCCGAGCTGACGACAGCGGTTTTTGAGCTCGATGCCGCGCGTTCCGGCCGCGCCAGCCGCCAGGCGCTTGCAGCTGGCCAGATGCGGGTGGACGGCGCCACTGCCCGCTATCGGCGCGCTTCAGAGGAGCATACCCGCGCGCAGGACGCGCTTGCGGCTGAAATCCGGCGCCATTCCGGACAGAACGCGGATGAGGACAGCCTGCTGTTCCTTGCAGCCTGGGTGGGCCGACGCTACGCCCAGGGTGGCAATGCCAAAGGCGCGATTGAAAGCTGCATTACGGCATTGCGCGATTTCTCAAATCGCTGCGCCCGTTTTGGGGAAGGAGCCTGAAATGTCATTCATCTTTTTCGTAGGCGGCGTCAGGAGCGGCAAAAGCAGGCTGGCGCAGGCCTGGGCGGAGGCCGCCGCGCCAGAGCGCGTCCTGCTAGCCACCTGCCACGCGCCTGACGCGGATATGGCTGCCCGCATAGCTGCTCACAAAAAATCCCGTTCCGAAGCCTGGGTTTGCATAGAGGAACCGCTGGAGCCGCTGGGCGCTCTCATTAAATATTGCGCTGGCAAACCCGATTTCAATGGCAGTTTTGTGCTGGATTCCCTGGGCATGCTGATTGCCAATCTCATGAGCCAAAATCTGCCTGTAAGCTCGATTTTGCAGCGCATTGGCTCGCTGGCGGAAACGTTGGCCTCGCCGTCCTATTCCTGCGCAATAGTGAGCGAGGAATGCGGCCTTGGCTTTGTGCCTGTAAACGGCATAGCCCGCAAATATGTCTATCTGCTTGGCGAAGCCAACCAGATGATGGCAAAAAAGTCCCATGCCGCGATTTTTGTATCCTGCGGGCTGCCGCTGGCTCTCAAGGGCGAAATCCCCGCAGTTCTGAACCGTTTCAATTCCGAAGTCTGACAGTGAAATCCCTCCTTATTGGCTGCCTGGCGTTTTTTGCCCTTTGCGCGCCTGCGCATGGCGCCCCTCCAGATACCTGCCTTGCGCAAATTTCCGCAGCCATTGACAATGCGGACGCAGATGCGTTCCAGCAGGCAATTGACATGGACGCGCTTCTGAACAACAGTCTGGATCTCTGGCTGCGCCAGGCGCAAAATGGCGACGCGGCAGTTTCGCCAGTGCTCGGCCTGCTTCTGTCCCAGCTCAACACAGAGGGCGGCCAGGCAATCAGAAATATGCTCTTCCAGGCGGCAAAGGCGTTTGTACTGAACGGCGTAAGCTCTGGCGCATTTGCCGGGCGCCAGCCTGATCCCCACCAAAGCCGGAACATCCTGGGAACCCTGTTCGCAAACGCCTCGCTCGGACGCAAGGAAATTCGCGGCGCTGGCGAGCCTGCGCCTTCTGGCAGCGGCTGGCTGATGCCATTCAGCCTGCATGATTACGGCAATGGCTCCGATTATCTGATTGTAGGCAGATTTGAGCCGGCAAACGCCAGCGCGCGCCTGGTGGGCATTGAAAATCTGGAGCAGCTTTTCGGCCAGATCCAGAAAGAGGCTGAAGGGAACTAGCCTGGCATGATTCTGCCATAGTAATTGCGGCCCTTGCGCTCAATCATGATCAACACCTGATCCGCCATTCGGGCCTGGCGAAACTGGGCCAGCAAATCGCTCACTCCCCGCACCGGCTTCTCCCCCAGGGAGCGGATTATATCGCCTTTTCTAAGAAAGCTGGCAGCTCCATCCTGGCGAACGCTTGCAACCCGGGTCTTGCCGGCCTTGTCTTCGGCGCGAAAACCCCAGTGCTCCTCCATAATCCTGGCTGCCTTGCTGTCATCAAATGACACTGGCTTCATCCTCACCTGCA
>JAAUYW010000094.1 GCA_014804915.1 Desulfovibrio sp.
CCTCCATTATTTAAGTATTGATGGCCTGCTGCGCTCTGTGCTTCACTCGGGCCATTACTGCCTGGCCTGTTTTAATGGCGATTATCCAGTGGCCTGCGCCAAATGCGAAAAATTCAATCTGGAGAGCAGCGCAAAGGATTGCAAATGAGAGGCGCAATTACAAAATTAAAAGGCTTTGCTGATTTGTACGGGCCCGAGCTTGCGATTTTCAAAACCCAGGAAGTCACCGCCAGGGAAATTTTCGCCCGTTATGGCTATGATGAGTTACGGCCGCCATTGCTTGAATCCACAAGTCTCTTTCAACGCGGAATCGGTCAGGAAACGGATGTTGTCCAGAAGGAAATGTTTACATTTCAGGATAGCAAAGGGCGCAGCATGAGCTTGAGGCCCGAAGCTACCGCCGGGGTGCTTCGCGCTGCCATTGAAGCTGGCCTTGCCAAGCCGGACCAGATAACCCGTCTCTTTACCATTGGCCCCATGTTTCGCCATGAACGGCCGCAAAAAGGCCGCATGCGTCAGTTTCATCAGATTAACGCGGAATGTCTGGGCAGTGACAGCCCTTATGCAGATGCTGATTTGATAGCGATGCTTTTGCATTTTCTGGATGCGCTTGGAATTCACGATCTGAACCTGAAAATAAATAGCCTTGGCTGCGGCTCTTGCCGTCCGAAATACCTGGCGGAACTGCGGAGGTTTCTGGATGCGCAGCCCGAAGACTCGCTGTGCGATGATTGCAAGCGCCGCAGGCAATCCAATCCCTTGCGCGTGCTCGATTGCAAGATTTGCACTGAGCAGATTGCCGAAGCTCCCAGGCTGCGTGAATTTTTGTGCGAGGATTGCTCAAGGCATTTCGAGACTGTGCTGGCGCTGCTGAATGAAAGCGGCATTTGTTATGAGCTGGAAGATCGCCTCGTACGCGGCCTGGATTATTATATGCGCACAACTTTTGAGGTTGTTTCCGGCCGGATAGGCAGCCAGACAGCTGTCGCCGGGGGCGGACGCTATGACGGGCTGGTGGAGGAACTGGGCGGCGTCAAGGCTCCTGGGGCAGGCTTTGCCTGCGGCATGGAGAGGCTTGCCCTGCTTATGCAGGCGCCTGAGGTTTCAAAACCGGATTTTTTTATTCTCGGTCTTGCAGAGCCATGCCGGGAAGCCGGCTTTTTACTTGCCGGAAAATTGCGCGCCCAGGGTTATTCAGGCCTGTTGAATTACGCCAGCGGCAGCATGAAAAGCCTGATGCGCCAGGTTTCCCGCTCCAGGGCCCGTTATTGCCTGATACTAGGTCCCGAGGAGCTGGCTGGGGGCAAAATTGCAGTGCGCAATATGGAAACTGGCGAGCAGGTTGAAAGCAGCCTAGAGTGTGTGGCAGAATTTCTTAAATCATAATAAGCTGGGAATTTGCAATGAGCGAAAAAGATCTGCAAACTGAGCATCAGCAATATATCCAGGATCTTGGCGGCTGGAAACGCACAGTAAATTGCGGTGAACTCAGGGCCGGAAACATAGGCGAGGAAGTATGCCTGATGGGCTGGGCGCAGTATCGCCGCGATCATGGCGGGCTTATTTTTGTTGATCTTCGCGACAGGGATGGCCTTACCCAGGTCGTGTTCAGTCCGGAAATTGCCCCAAAAGCGCATGAATCAGCCCACATTCTGCGCTCGGAGTATGTTCTGGCCGTCAGGGGCAAGGTGCGCGCCAGGCCCGAGGGAATGATCAATCCGGAGCTGCCGACCGGGGCCATTGAAGTGGTGGCGCAGGAATGGAAATTGCTGAACACTTCCAAAACGCCGCCCTTTGCCATTGAAGACAGGACAGACGCTGGCGAGAATTTGCGGCTGGCCTGGCGCTATCTGGATCTGCGGCGTCCCTATATGCAAAAAGCTATACGTTTGCGGCACAGGCTTGCGCATTCCGTGCGCCAGTATCTGGATGAGCATGGCTTTATTGAAATAGAAACGCCAATTCTTACCAGGTCCACTCCGGAGGGAGCCAGGGATTTTCTTGTGCCCTCCAGGCTAAATGCCGGCGAATTTTATGCCCTGCCGCAGTCGCCCCAGCTTTTCAAGCAGCTTCTGATGGTAGCCGGGTTTGATCGTTATTTCCAGATTGCCCGCTGCTTTCGCGATGAGGATCTTCGCGCTGACCGGCAGCCGGAATTTACGCAGATTGACATTGAGATGAGCTTTGTCGATGAAAATGGCGTTATGGATATGGCTGAAGGGCTTGTCAGGCATGTTTTCAGAAAAGTGATGGACAGGGTACTGCCCGGGCCTTTTCCGCGCATGACTTATGCCGAAGCAATGGCCAGATATGGCGTGGACAAGCCAGATACCCGCTTTGGCCTCGAATTGCATGATGTAACGGCGATTGTGTCAAATTCCGAATTCAAGCTTTTCAGGGATGCCGCCATTGTCAAGGCGCTGGTTGTGCCAAATGGAGCGGAACTGTCGCGCAAGGAAATTGACGAATTTACTGAATTTGTGAAAATTTATGGCGCGGCCGGACTGGCCTGGATAAAAATCCGGCCTGAGGAATGGCAATCGCCGATTGCGAAATTTTTATCTCCTCAGGAGCGGGAGGATCTGGGCCGCACCCTGGAGCTCAAAACCGGCGATATTGTGTTTTTCCAGGCGGGGGCGCCAGCCATGGTGAATGCCGCCCTTGGCAACCTGAGGCCGCATTTGGCCCGTTTTCTTGGCCTTGTTCCAGAAAATGAATACAATTTTCTCTGGGTTACCGATTTTCCGCTTTTTGAATACAGCGAAGAGGAAAAACGTTACCAGGCCTGTCATCATCCCTTTACGTCGCCGGCTGTTGGCCATGTTGAAAAAATGCAGACAGATCCGGGCGCAACTCTCGCAAGGGCCTATGATCTCGTGCTCAATGGCAATGAGGTTGGCGGAGGCTCAATTCGCATACACAATGCGGATGTGCAAAGGGAAATGTTCGCAAGCCTCGGCATGGACGCGGCGCAGGCCGAAGAACAGTTTGGCTTTCTTTTGAAAGCGCTTGAGCAGGGCGCTCCGCCACATGGCGGCATAGCTTTTGGCCTGGATCGCTTTGCGATGCTTTTGGCAGGCGCCGGCAGCATTCGCGACGTTATCGCTTTCCCGAAAACCCAGAAAGCTTCCTGCTTGTTGACCAACGCGCCTGCAGGCGTGGATCCGGCCCAGTTGCGTGAGCTTGGCTTGCGCTTGCGCGAAACAAGGCCACAGTCTGCGTCATGATTCTCGAGATCGTAAAATATCCTGATCCGCGTCTTGCGCTGGTGTGCGAGCCAGTGGAACGGATTACGCCGGAGCTGCGCAAACTGGCCGCGGATATGATTGAAACAATGTACCAGGCGGAAGGCGTTGGCCTTGCCGCGCCCCAGATTGGTAGAAATATCCGCATGCTGGTGATGGATCCTGGCTGGCGCGACCAGGAAAGGAACGCGCGGGCGATTGTCAATCCTTCAGTGGAATTATGCGGTGAAACCATAATCAGCGAGAATGAGGGCTGCCTGTCCGTTCCGCTTGGCTATCGGGCGGAAGTGCCCCGCTCCAGCATGGTTCGCCTAAGGGGGCTTGATCTGGATGGCAATGAACTGGACGAGATAGTTGAAGGCTTTCCGGCGATTGTGCTTCAGCATGAGCATGATCATCTGGATGGCAAGCTGTTCATTGACAGAATCAGCAGGCTCAAGCGCAATATGTACGATGGCAAGGTGAAAAAATGGTTGAAAAGCCAGGCCTGATTTTAATGGGGTCTTCCGGATTTTCCGCTATAGTCCTCCAGAATCTTCTTGAGGCCGGACAGCGCATTCGCGCCGTTTATACCATGCCAGACAAGAAAGCCGGCCGCGGAATGAAAAAAAGAGAATCGCCAGTGAAAATTCTGGCCCAGGAAAACTCCATACCCGTTTTTCAGCCAGCCAGTTTTCGCGATCCCGGCACTGTGGCGGAGCTTGGCGCTCTCAAGCCGGATTTTCTGGTTGTGGCAGCCTATGGGCTGTTACTGCCCGAGGCTGTTCTCTCAATTCCAAAAATCGCGCCTTTAAATATTCACCCATCTTTGCTGCCCCTTTATCGCGGCGCAGCGCCGATTCAGAGAGCTATTCAGGAAAACTGGACACCTGATGCGGAAACTGGCGTGTCAATCATGAAACTTGTGAGAGAGCTTGACGCAGGGCCGGTATATGCCCAACGCAAAATGCCCATTGGCCGCGCATCGTATTTCGCTCTTTCAGATGCGCTTGCGCATGCAGGCAGCCAGCTTTTACTGGAAACTCTGCCCGCAATACAAAATGGCTTGCTTCCAGAGCCGCAGGACGACACTCGGGCCACTTATGCGACAAAGCTGGATCGGGGAGACGGCAGAATAAACTGGCAGGATAGCGCAGCCCAGGTGGATGCGCTCATACGCGCCGTAAATCCCTGGCCAGGGGCACGAACTGAATTCGGGATTGAGGGAAGCAGAATACAGGCGCTAATTCGTGAAGCCAGACCGGGAGAAGAGGCGCCAGGTATGCTCCCTGGGCAGATACAGGCTGGCAAGGGAGGTCTTGCCATAGCTTGCGGCGATAAATGGCTGGAAATCGGGCGCATCCAGCTGGAAGGGAGAAAAGAGACAAGCGGCAGGGATTTTGTAAATGGCTTGCGACTCTCCGATCAGCATCGGTGCTTTGCGTTCTGAATGGCCGCTTGTCCAGATTTCAAAATTATTCAGCCCGCCAGATTTCGTAAGCCGACAGCCAAATCAATAGCTTCGCTTGCGGCAGCTGGAGGACGCAAGCGAATTTTTCTCGGTCTGCTCGCGGCGAGCTGCTGCGTGGTCTGCCTTCTGCTGGGTCTTTTTCTGGTACTCCCCTGGCTGGGCGTAAATCCTGTCTGGCTGCAGCATGTCAGCATTTTTCTTGGGCTTGGCGGTATAGGCGCGCTGGCCTGGATCTCCCTTACCCTGGTTTTTCACATCTATACCGGTCGCATCATGCCTGGCATTGGCGGCCTGCGCCATCTTTGCATTCGCCTTTTCCTGCCTCTGATGGAGATTGTAGGCAAGCTGTCAGGAATTGACAAAATGGCTGTGCGCAGGTCTTTCATCAAGGTCAATAATGAGTTTGTTTGCGCAAACCGGCACCTGTCAACACCGCACAAATTGCTGCTGCTCTTGCCGCATTGCATGCAGGCAAATTCCTGCACTCGTCGGCTGGGTCTTTCTTTGGCAAATTGCGCAAATTGTGGGAATTGCCAGCTTGGCGCCATCCGCGCCCTGGGCCGGAAATACGGGATTCATATCGCCATTGCAACTGGCGGCACAATTGCCCGCAAGATTGTCGCTGGCCAAAGGCCTGATGGTATCATAGCCATAGCCTGTGAAAGAGATCTCACTTCGGGTATTCAGGACAGCTATCCAATTCCGGTTTTTGGCATTCTCAATGAAAGGCCCCAGGGGCCTTGTCATGATACGCGTGTGCCGCTTGAAACGCTTGAATGCGTTTTGAGCTTTTTTTTTGAAAACGGAAATCAGGCTTGAAGCACACTTTTACGCTTGCCAGGCAGGCGCTGGCCAAAATATGCGCAGGCCAGCATGCGCAGGCCAGTCTGAATGAGATTCTGGAAAAGACTCAGGTACTGAAACGTGGCGCGATTACCGAGCTGGTTTATGGAGTCTTGCGCTATGATATTCTGCTCCAGGCCTGCGCGAAGGAAGTTTTGCCCGCGCCTGCAAAGCTGCCCGCAGGAATGCGTTTCCTGATCCAGCTGGCCTTATATGCGCTGCTCTTTCAAAGTGATTCGCCGGCTCATGCCATTATCAATGAAACTGTCAATCTCATAAAGAAGGAGTTTGGCCAGAAATTGGGCAATGTTGGCAATGGCGCATTGCGCAATGTATTGCGTAATCGGGAAACTGTCCTTGCCTCCGTGTCGGAAGATTCCGCAAGCCGATTCAGCTTGCCAGGAGGTCTTTATCAGAAGTGGCTGGATGCCTATGGCAAACAGGCAGCTGAAAATCTTGCCGGAAGAAGTCTGCAGCGCCCCTATATGTGCTTTCGGGTCAATCCTCTTCAGGCAGAATCTGACCTGTTGTCCTATTTGCTAAATCTTCCCGGAGCAAGCGCTGTTGGTTCCATTGGCGTGGCTTTTGCACCCGGACACGTACCGGATTCAATTCGCGGGCTCCCAGTGACGGAATATATTCAGGCCGGAAAGCTGTCACGGCAGGCTGCGGGAAGCATTAAAATTCTTGAAGAGCTGGAGCTCTTTTCTACCTGGAGAGATGCTGAGGTCTGGGATGCTTGCGCAGGGGTTGGGGGCAAAAGCTGCGCCCTTCTGGAGGGGGGCGTGCGAGTTACCGTTGCTTCGGATATAAATCTGCAGCGGCTCAGGATTTTGGCGGCAGACAGCGCCCGCCTGGACCTTACTACTCCCGCTCTGCTCGCTGCCAGCGCGGCGCGCCCTCCTCTCTGTCGTTGGTCAGGCAATATTCTTGCTGATGTCCCCTGCTCTGGCACAGGCGTATTGGCGCGCAGGCCGGATATCAAGCTTCGCTGGTCGGGTACCCGTCAGGCCGAGCTTGTGCGTCTGCAAAGGAGTATTCTTCTCTCTCTTGCAGCCCTGCTGAAGCCGGGCGCAGAGCTCTGCTATATAACTTGCGCTATGAATCGTGAGGAAAATGAGGATCAAATTGAATGGCTTCTGAAAACAAGGCCAGAATTTGAATTAATCCGCGAATGGCGCACTCCTTTTGATCACCCCTGGCTTGAAGGCATGTACGGCGCCCGTTTGAAAAAAGCCTGAAATCCAGATGGAAACTGTTTTCGTTCCGCGCGGAACCTGCGCCAGATTTTTTCCGGTTCAGGGTGCAGAAGCTCTGGTCGCCTCACAAAAAGCCAGCCCTGGGGCTGGCTTTTTGCACTGTGAATAATGCCCGCTTACTTGTTTGTTTTCAGAAAATTCTTTGCTCGTGTGGCTTGCTGGGAATTTGGGTATTTGGATATTACTTCCTGCATCCTTTTTTTTGCCGCTGCCGGCTGTCCCATTTTGCTGAAGGCCACTCCCTGTTTGAGCATCGCCTCGGGCGCGGATGAAGACTTGGGATATTTTGTCAGGACTTCATTGTAATCAAGCGCAGCGTCAGCGAATTTGTTGCGCTGGAAATTGCATTCGCCAAGATAAAATTGAGCCTGCGCAGCCTGGGCATTCTTGGGATAGTTCTTGAGAAAGTCCCGGAAGGATTTGGTCGCAGCCGTATAATCGCGGGCCTTGTAGGCGTTCACGCCAGAATCGAAGAGCGCTAGGGCAAGGTCTTTTTGCGGGGCGGGCGCCTGGGGCTCTGGGGTGGGGTCAGCCTTGCCCCAGGTTTCTTCTGAGGGCGACATGGGCGGAGTATCGGAAGGCAGCCCGTAGCTGGCCTGCGTCTGGACAGCAGTCCCCTGCTGCTGGTAAGCGGAGCTATCTGGCGCGCTGTTGGGCGAAAGCTGAATGCCTGTAACAGGCTCGTAACCCTGTCTTTGCGTTGAAGTGGTGGCAATGGCCGCTCCGCCTGGTGCCGCGTCAGCTGCCGCAGTCTCCGGACTGCCTGACGCCTGGGCAGTGGCGCCTCCCCTGTTCAATTCCGCCAGCTGACCTTTCAGCTCATTTATCTCCTGGCGCATGGCCTGAACTTCATTCCAGGTATCTGCCTGCCGTGGCTGCATTTCGCGCAATTGCAGATCCTGCTGATCCACTCGCCGCTCAAGGCTGGAGCTGCTGTCAAATGGCGCGCAGGATACTGTAAATCCAAGGCAGCCTGCGCCAATAAGAAAAAGAATTTTGGCTCGCATGGTATCCTCTGGCTGGGCCGGCATCAGATTTTGGGCATTGCCTGTTTGCGGCCCATGAATATGTAGATTAATCCTCCCAGAACCGGCACAAAGACTGCCAGCAGCAGCCAGTACATGCGCCTTTCCGGAGTGGCGAAAGAATGATTCCAGATGTCCCATATACTCCAGAAATTGGGCAGTATGGGAATGAGCGCGATAAGAACATGCCACCACGCAAAGGTCATGCAGCGCGCTCCGGAGTTTTGAAGCTTGCCAGGCCTGCCAGCGCGACCCCGATACAAATGGCGGCGTCGGCGATATTGAAAGCCGGCCAGTGCCAGTCTGCCCAGTAAAAATCCAGAAAATCAGTTACTGCCTGGAAGCGGAGCCTGTCCAGCAAATTGCCGCAGGCGCCCCCCAGAATAAGGCCCAGGCCAGTCAGCATGAGTGGTCTGGCATTTCTGGCCAGGGCGAAGATCGCCCAGACAGCCACGCAAGTCGCTCCCGCAAAAAGCCAGATTTGCCATTCGATGTCAGTCCGGTTCAAAAAGCCAAAAGCCGCTCCGCGGTTGCGCACATTTACAAGCGCAAACAGTCCCGGGATGATCTCCACGCTCAGGCGCTCGCCCATCCATTTGACAATGGCGAATTTGGCGATCTGGTCAAGGGCGAACACTATGGCCGCGATTGCCAGCAACAGGACATAGCGTTTATTTTTCATCCAGGCTTTCCAGCACGTTGGCGCAGCGGGGACAGACATCGGGATATGCCGGGTTGGCTCCTATCTCTTCGCTATACATCCAGCAGCGGGCGCATTTATCGCCTTTTGCCTTCTCAATCTGGATGGCCACTCCTGGCAATGCCGGGTCAGTCATGGCGCTGCCAGGCGCGTCAGCCAGATTTGCCAGCTTTAATTGGGAGACAATGAAGACTTCGCGCAGATCTGCTCCAAGGTTTTCCAGGCGCTCGCGGTTGTCTTCAGAAAGGTAAAGGGTAAGCGCGGCATCAAGTGACAGGCCGAGGGTTCTGGCCTGGCGAAGCGGCTCCATAAAACGGGTCACTGCATTGCGCAGGGCGAACAGGTAATTCCAGTCATCCAGTTTGTGGGCTTCAATAAGGTAGTTTTGGGTATCAACAGGCTGAAGCGCAAAAACGGTCTGCTCCGGGCCCTTGAGGGTTTCGGGAAGGAGCTGGAAGATCTCTTCGGCAGTGAAAGAAAGGATTGGCGCAAGGGCGCGCAGCAGCAGATTTAGAATATGCCAGAGAACGGTCTGGGCGGAGCGCCGCTCAAGCGAATCAGGCGCAGACGAATAGAGCCTGTCTTTCAGGATATCGAAATAGAGCGCGGAAAGATCTGTGATGCAGTAATTGTAAAGACCATGGAAAACCCTGTGAAATTCAAATTCAAGATATGCGGTCTGCGCGGCTTCGTATTGCCGGGCCGCGATGGCCAGCGCGTAGCGGTCAATCGGCTTTAGCCTGTCTAAAGGCACAAGCTGCACAGCTTCAAAATCATAAAGATTGCCCAGAATGAAGCGGCAGGTATTGCGGATGCGGCGATATGCGTCCACGAGCCTGCTCAGGATTTCATCCGAGATTCTGATATCTTCGCGGTAATCAACTGATGCGGCCCAGATGCGGATGATTTCCGCTCCAAACTTGTCAATCAGGGTTTGCGGCGCAATCACATTGCCAACAGATTTGGACATCTTGCGGCCTTCGCCATCCACCACATAGCCGTGCGTGAGCACAGCGCGATATGGCGGCGCATTGCGCACCCCTTCGGAAATGAGCAGGGAGCTGTGAAACCAGCCGCGATGCTGATCCGAGCCTTCCAGATAAAGATCTGCGGGAAAATGCAGGCCAGGGCGCCCTTCGAGCACAGCGGCGAAGCTTGTGCCGGAATCAAACCAGACGTCGAGAATGTCGGTTTCCTTTTGCCAGCTTGAAGCTCCGCATTCTGGGCACACAAGTCCTGGCGGCAAAATTTCTTCAAGCGGCGCTTCATACCAGAAATCGCAGCCTGTGGGATGCGTAGCGAATCTGGCGCAAATTTCGTGCATCCAGGCAGGGTCATTCCAGGCTGCGCCGCAGTTGCCGCAGCGCAGTGCGATGATTGGCACGCCCCATAATCTCTGTCTTGAAATACACCAGTCTGGCCTGGTTTCAATCATGTTGTAAATGCGATCCTTGCCCCAGGCCGGAATCCAGCGCACTTGCCGATCAATGGCCCTGAGCGCGCGGCCGCGCAGATCATTCGCCTCCATGCTTATAAACCACTGCGTGGTTGCCCGGAAAATTACCGGCTGTTTGCAGCGCCAGCAATGGGGGTATGAATGGCGGATTGTGCCGCTTTGCAGGAGAGCACCTGTTGCGGCGAGTTTTTCGAGCACAACCGGATTCGCTTCCCATACGGTCTTGCCGCCAACCAGCTCCACTCCAGGCAGAAAGCGGCCGTGGTCATCCATGGGAGAGAGAATTTCCAGATCATACTTCTGGCCGACCTCAAAGTCTTCGCGGCCATGTCCTGGCGCGGTATGCACGCAGCCGGTGCCCGCATCGAGAGTTACATGATTGCCAAGAACGATTGGCGAGTCGCGTTCCAGATAGGGATGCCTGGCGATCATCCCTTCGAGCGCCTGGCCTTTGGCAGTGCCAAGAATTCGCGCATCACTCCAGCCCAGGGCGTGGCTGAGAGTTTCCAGCAATTCCCGCGCCGCCACAAATTGCCTTTCGCCCACTTCCACCAGGGCATATTCATAATCCGGGTGCAGGGCAATGGCCACATTGTCCGGAATTGTCCAGGGCGTGGTGGTCCAGATTAGCACATGGGCAGGCGAGCTGGCTGCATTTGGGAAGATCTGCTTCAGCCTGTCATCATTGACCGGAAAAGCCACATAGATGGAGGGGGAGCTTTCGTCAGCATATTCCACTTCCGCCTCGGCCAGGGCAGTATGGCAGGAGGCGCACCAGTGAATGGATTTTTTGGCGCGGACAACAGCGCCCTCTTCCACAAATTTTGCTAGATTGGAAGCGATGGCCGCTTCATAGGCAGGCTGCATGCTCATATATGGATGCTGCCAGTCCCCCAGCACGCCCAGGCGGATAAATTCCTTTCTCTGGATGTCAATCCATTTGCCTGCGTATTCACGGCAGAGGCGGCGCACGGTCAGGGGCGGGAGCTGTTTGTTTTTCGCTTTCAGCTCCTGTTCGACCTTGTGTTCAATGGGCAGCCCATGGCAATCCCAGCCTGGCACATAGGAGCAGGCATATCCCTGCATATTGCGCGATTTGATTATGATATCCTTCAATACCTTGTTCATGGCCGTGCCCATGTGGATGTGGCCATTTGCATAGGGCGGTCCATCGTGGAGCACCCAGGAGCCTTTTGAGCCAGAAGCGGCCACCATTGCCAGATTGGCGTTTGTTTCTTCCCAGAATTTCAGCATTTCAGGTTCGCGCCGGGTCAGGTTGGCGCGCATGTCAAATCTGGTTTTAAGCAAATTCAGGGTATGTTTATAGTCGCTCATTCTGGCTCCTGCGATGGGAAAGTGGTAGAAAACACCTGATTATGCCTTCAGTGCAGTGGAATATAAGAGAGATATGCCAAATTCGCAATTTTTATTTGAGGTCAGCGAAAACTCGCCAGCAGCCGGCCATTTTTAATCTGGCAAATGCCAAGGGGCAGATCGCGCCACCAGAGTCCGGCTGCCGACGCAAGCGGAGTCGCCAGGGCGCTCCCCTCCAAAAGCCGCCGTAGGGGCGTGATTTCGTCAAAAACCACGCACTGGACGCCCTGGGTCGGTGGGGGGAGCAGGATTCGCAGCCGCCTTTCAGGCTTGAATTTTCCGCCATGGAAGGCGCCGAGAGGAAAAGCCTGCCAGGAGAAGGCGGGGGGCAGCATCGAGCAGGCGGCTTCTGGCAGAAAACGGACTTTCTGGCCAAACAGCGCGGTTTTGCCTGGGGGCAGCAATTGGGGATCGCATACCGCATTTTCCAGTTCAGCCTTCCCGACCTCGGCTGCGCTGAAATCACATTTTGCGAAATCCTGGCGCGTGGCTTCTTGAGGCCGTTTCAACAGGGAAATATAAAAACCCTGGCTGGCGGAAGATTCTCCATCGACAAGCAGGGCCCCATGCGGCGCGCTTTTGAATTTGAATCCGGCAAACGGCTCCAGCGCCAGAGGCTCCAGCCCCAGCTCTTTTACCGCATATTCGGTCTGGCTCTCATTTTCATCCGGATTGGTGGTGCAGGTGGAGTAAACCAGTCTGCCGCCAGGCGCCAGCAGTGCGGCTGCGCGGGCCAGAAGCTTGCGCTGCAATTCAATTAGCGGCGCGATCTTCTGGCCTTGCCAGAGTTTCAGGGCCAGGGGATTCCTGGCTGCGGTGCCCCAGCCTGAACAGGGGGGATCCAGAAGAATGAAATTCCAGCTGTGATCAGGCAGGGGCAATGCCTGGCCCTGGAAATGCGAAGTTGCGCACTGGAGGAGGTTGGCGGCCAGAAGATTGGCCTGCAGGGTCCCAAGCCTCGCGCGGTTGGGCTCATTGGCCAGCACAAAGCCGGTTTCGCCAACGAGCTGGCCCAGAAAGCCGCTTTTGGAGCCCGGACTTGCTGCCATGTCCAGCACAGCTGCTCCCGCGGAGGGTGCAAGGGCGAGGGGTGGCAGCATGGAAGCCCGATCCTGGATGTAGATATAGCCAAAGAAAGCGGCCAGGGAGGCGCCCAGCGGCATTGGCTCAAACACAAGCCTGCGACAATAGCTGGAAAAAGGCTCGGGTTCGAATCTGAATCCTTCGGCCTCCAGAAGGCTCTCTACAGCTGCGAACCGCGCTGGCGCGCATACCAGGCGGAAAGACCGGAAACGTGTATCCATTTTGGCGGCGGGTCGTGGTTGACAAAATGAGAGTGTGAATGATAGCTTTTTTAAAACACATTGCGGCTTTTCATGACGCAAGGATTACTTTGCTTAAAAAGCCGCGTCTTGCAAGCGAAAGGGAGCGGCTGTGCCTGGAAACATGGAAAACATCTGTCTCAAGAACGACAATGGCGAGGATCTGCGTTTTCAGGGCCGTCTTTTTTCGGAATGCTCGCATTTTGATGAAGACAGCGGCACTCTCACGCGCCAGCAGCTCTATCTTACAGACAATAATGAACAGGTGTACTACATAGTTCGCGCCAGCGGCCAGGAACGTTCGCGCCATGCCTACAGGCTGGCTATTGATGGCGACAATTGCATTATTAATAATGGCCGCTCGGAGATAGCGCTCAAATTTGACATGCTCATGCTGGCAGTGCGCTCGCTTTGCGGGCTGGATGCGGAAGCCACGCCATCCCTCGAGATGGTGGAGGAAATGCTCAAGGCGGCCAACGCCTGAGTTTTAACTGCCTTGCTGCTTGCCATAACTTGCGCCAATGCTTAAAATCGGTTGGCGCTAATCTTTTTTTAGAGGATAGTCTCATGAAAAAAGGCATTCATCCCAAAGTGTATAACGCCACTATCACTTGCGCCTGCGGCAATCAGGAGCAGGTGCTTTCCACCAAGGGCGAGCAGATTCATGTGGAAGTTTGCTCCAACTGCCATCCTTTCTTTACAGGCAAGCAACGGTTTCTGGATACTGCAGGGCGCATAGATCGTTTCAGGAAAAAATACGCCAAATTTGAACAAAAGTAATTTGATTGCCATTGCCGTGGCTTCCTGTCCTCCCATAGGAGGGCAGGCTGTCATGGACGGGGTGATGATGCGCAATGGCGATATGTACGGTTTGGCCGTTCGCCTCGCCAATGGTGAAATTTACGCGCAAAGATTGCCCTGGAAGACATGCTTGCGCCGCAGCTGGCTCAAAACTCCCTTTATTCGCGGTTTCCCCATTCTGCTTGAAACCCTGATTAATGGCATACACGCCATTAATCGCTCTGTAGCCATTTCAGAGGGGGAAAAGCCAGCGGATACTGGGGCCTTGAGTCTGCTCTCAAGCTTTATACTGGCAATTTTAATGGCCATTGGGCTCTTTGTGGCTGCGCCGCATTTCCTCTCGCTGCTAATGCATGTTTTTAATCTGGGCGGCGATGTCGAGGGCTTGAGCTTCCATCTCTGGGATGGTTTTTACAAGTGCGCCATCTTTATTGGCTATATCTGGCTGATTTCGTTTGTGCCCGATATCAGGCGCGTATTTGAATATCATGGGGCGGAGCACAAGACCATCCATGCCTGGGAGACTGGCGAAGCGCTGGATGCCGGCCACGCATTTGCCATGAGCCGCCTTCATCCCCGTTGCGGCACTACCTTCCTTCTTTTCGTAATCTCCATCTCCATTATTCTTCAGGCCCTGCTTCTGCCCCTCATTCTCAGCCTCTGGACTCCTGCCACTTATATTGGCAAGCATGTCTTTAGCATAATGGTCAAACTGGCGCTGGTCATTCCCATCAGTGCGGTTGCCTACGAACTTATCCGGTTTGCCGGAACTCCTTCGCAAGGCATCCTGGCGCAAGCGCTTCAGGCGCCTGGCCTTGCGCTGCAGCGTCTCACTACCCGCGAGCCAAGCATGGCCCAGATCGAAGTGGCAATAGTGGCCCTGGCTGAAGCGCTCGAATCTGAAGAAGCTGAAAACGTGCTGGCTACTCCCTATCATCATTTGCCAGCCAGCCTGGATGCCTGAGTCCACATATCATTGGAGCAAGGATGTTCGCAAAGCTGGAATCCCTGGAAAAGAAATATCTTGAGCTCGAAGCCGAGCTGGCTGATCCCGAGGTTTTGGGCGATCAGGAAAAATATCGAAAGGTCGCCAAGGCGCATGCGGACTTGCGGGATATTGTGGAGCTTTGGCGCAAACATCGCTCCCTGACCGAACAGCTCAATGACAATCGCCAGCTTCTCCGCGATGAGGACCCTGATATCCGCAATCTCGCGCATGAGGAGGTGCGCCTCCTGGAATCAGCGCTCCCAGAGATTGAGCGCGAGTTGAAAGTCGCTCTTCTGCCAGCTGATCCTCTCGATGAAAAGAATACCATTCTTGAAATTCGCGCTGGCACAGGCGGCGAAGAAGCCGCCCTGTTTGCTGCCGACCTTTTCAGGATGTATGCCCGCTATGCGGAATTGCGCGGCTGGAAAACCGAGATTCTGAGCGAATCTGTTGCTGAAAGCGGCGGCTACAAGGAAGTGGTTTGCCTGGTTTCAGGCAAACGCGTTTACAGCCGGCTGAAATTTGAAGCTGGAACGCACAGGGTGCAGCGAGTGCCTGTAACTGAAACCCAGGGCCGGATTCATACTTCAGCTGCCACAGTGGCAGTAATGCCGGAAGCAGAAGAAGTGGATATTGAAATAAGGCCCGAGGATTTGCGCATTGACATTTTCCGCGCTTCCGGAGCGGGGGGCCAGCATGTCAACAAGACCGAATCCGCGGTGCGCATTACGCATATCCCGACAGGCACTGTTGTTACCTGCCAGGATGAACGCTCGCAGCACAAGAACAAGGCACGGGCAATGAAGGTGCTTGCTTCCAGGATTCTGGCTGCCGAGCGGGAAAGGCAGAATTCGGAGCAGTCCGCAGACAGGCGCGCCCAGGTCGGCACGGGCGACAGATCGGAGCGCATCCGCACTTATAACTTTCCACAGGGGCGGTGCACGGATCACAGAATCAATTTGACCCTTTATTCCCTGGACAAGATCATGCAGGGCGAGCTGGATCCGCTCCTGGACGCGCTGGCCACATCTTTTCAGGCTGCGGCGCTGAAAGGGGAAGGGCAGGAAGAGACGTGATTCTGCATCTGGACATGGATGCGTTTTTTGCATCTGTGGAGCAGATGGATAATCCCGATTTGCGCGGCAAGCCTGTGATCATAGGCGGCCGGACGCGCGGAGTGGTGGCTACAGCCTCTTATGAGGCCCGGAGTTATGGCATCCATTCCGCAATGCCCATGGCAACTGCCAGGCGTCTTTGTCCGCATGGCGAATTTGTCCGCGCCCGCGGCGCCCGCTATTCTGAAATTTCACGCGCCATTTTTGTCGCGCTGAACGACTTTTCTCCGCTGGTTGAGGCCGCGAGCATAGATGAGGCGTACCTTGATGTTTCCGGCAGTCTGGGGCTTTATGGCTCTTTTCAAAATCTGGCCGAGTGCCTTGCAGGATGTGTGGCGAGGGCAAGCGGAGGCCTTACCTGCTCCATAGGAATCGCGCCAGTAAAATTTCTGGCCAAGATCTGTTCGGAAGTGCGCAAGCCTGGAGGCGTCTTTATCCTCGAAGCCGGCGCCGTGGCCGATTTTCTTGGCGCGCTGCCCATAGAACGTCTCCCTGGCGTTGGCAAACGCATGGCAGCCAGTCTGCATGGCATCGGGATAAGGACAACGCGTGAGCTGCGGGAATTGAGCCGCGATTTTCTGGTCGAACGTTATGGCAAATGGGGAGGCGTGCTCCATGATCGCGGCAATGGAATTGATCCCAGGCCTGTGCATGTCAATTTGCCGGCCAAAAGTGAAAGCGTTGAAAGCACTTTTCCTGTTGACATCATTGACAGGGAACAGCTTTGCAAGGCGCTCCTGGCGCATTCGGAAAAACTTGGCAGTCGTTTGCGCAGGAAAGGCCTCGAAGGCCGCACTATCACACTAAAAATCAAATATGCGGATTTTAGCCAGATTACCAGGTCGCATACCATTTCATTCCATACCCATTCCACTTCAGTTATTTATGCCAATGCCCGAGCGCTGCTTTTGGTGGAACCCCTGCGTGGGCCAGTGCGCCTTGTCGGGGTAGGCGTGTCCGGCTTTGACCGGAAAGGCTGCCCGCTATTGCTCCCTGGCCTGCAAAAGGAAACCGCCTCCGAACAGATCGACAAGGCGGTTGACTTGATTTGCGCTCGCTATGGGCGCGGAGCAATTCAGCGCGGGGCCGCATTCAGCAGGAATTGATGCTTTGGCGCATGGCTGGTTTCAGCTCCTGTGGTAGAGCAGCTCTATGCCGCTGCCTGGTTTCTGGTTGCCTGCATAGCGCTTGTCCTGGGCATTATTCCAGTGTTCATGCACGCCAAGACTTCTGGAATTGAATCTGTATGAGAGGCCAGAGGGTGGAGCTGGCAGCAGCGCGGCCTCGTGCAGATAATTTTCCATGTCGCGGTTCACTGCCAGACCGCGGTTATGTTTGAGCATATTGGGTTCATTGACCAGAAAATCGGCGCCTACAGAATCAATCGCGATTGGATCCTGTGAAAAGAACAGGCTGCAGGCATAGCCCCCATTGAAAGGCGCCATCTCCCAGCGGGCTGATGCTGGCGTGATATTGCCTGTTTCGCTGGGAGCTGTAATCAGGGCATCCAGTATCCAGAGAATGGTCTTGGCATTAATCTGGGGGTTGGCAATCAGATCTGCCAGTACGGAATAACCATTCATTTTGCCATTGATAATGTTGTCATGCAGGCCTGCTGCTGCCGGCGTTCTGCGGCGATCCGAATTTACAAAACTTCCAAAATGGTTTTTCGCTCCCAGCGTCATCCCCCAGCTATGGCCTTTGAGATTCGCCAGATTAATCAGATAATCGGCTTCTGTCAGACAGGACGGAAACCATGTAGTTTCGCCATCTACTGGCCCGGACCACTCGATTGGCGCGTTTTTGTCCGGTGTCGCATCCATTTCTCCTGCTTCATCCCTGTAGCGGAACTGGATGCCAGCCAGTTTTCCTGATGTGCACATCGCACGCATGTAATCCGGAAAAATCCGGCATGTGTCGAATATTGTGATGGCCCCAGGCTCCACAGTGCCATCTTCCACAAGAGAGAGGAGCAGGACCTTTAAAAGCACCGGATTGCCATAAGGGGAGGCAATGCGGCCATGCGGGTCATCATTATATTCCCCGGCGCCATTCATGTTGGTCTTTATCGCCATTTTCTGGCCGGCCCTGTAACCTCCTGGCTTGCCATTTTCCTGATTATTCCAGGCAAATAGCGCCTCCCAGGCTTTTTGCGCAGAAGTCGCGCCCGTGAGCGCGATGAGCCCATCTGCTATCATTTTGGCTATTGCGCCTTCATTGTAGTTCTCCGGCTTCCACCAGTAGTCAACCCTGTCCCAGGATACAGAGGAGGGGTCATGCTGCCACGTCACGCGGCCCGGATTAATCCCTCTTGGTTCGCCAAGCGGTCCATGTTTGGGGAACACTCCTGATATATCGGAAGCCGCATTTGCCGCGCCTGTCATTATTACCGCTCCAGTAAGCGCTGCCGCGCCCTTTAAAAAATATCTGCGATCCATTTCTGAGCCTCTTGAAAGTCAAAGCCGTTCATCGCGGAACGGCTTGTTGCAATGTGGCGCCTCCCCTTGGGCAGGGAATAGCCTGTAAACAGGCTTAATATCTGTACATGTCGCTTTTGTATGGTCCTTCCACCTTGACGCCAATGTATTCTGCTTGCTCTGGCGTAAGAGTGGTCAGTTTTGCCCCAAGCCGGTCAAGATGCAGACGGGCCACTTCTTCATCCAGCTCTTTTGGCAATGTATAAACCCTGTCCTCCAGCTTTTCCTTGGCCAGCTTGATCTGGGCCAGCGTCTGGTTGGTAAAGCTGTTGGACATCACAAAGCTGGCGTGGCCTGTGGCGCAGCCGAGATTCACAAGCCGGCCTTCAGCCAGCACAATTATCGAGTTGCCGGATTTGAGCGTCCATTTGTCAACCTGCGGCTTGATATTGAGCTTTGTGATACCTGGCGTGTCTTCAAGATACGTCATTTCGATTTCATTATCAAAATGGCCGATATTGCAGACTATGGCCTCGTCTTTCATTTTTTCCATGTGATCGCCAGTGATGACATGGTAGTTGCCAGTGCAGGTTACAAAAATGTCTCCTGCTGGCGCGGCCTGGTCCATGGTCACCACTTCATAGCCTTCCATGGCCGCCTGCAATGCGCAGATAGGATCAATTTCGGTCACAAGTACGCGCGCTCCAAGGCCGCGCATGGACTGGGCGCAGCCCTTGCCCACATCGCCATAGCCGCAAATAACAACCACCTTGCCTGCGACCATGACGTCTGTGGCGCGCTTGATGCCGTCTGCCAGTGATTCGCGGCACCCGTAGAGATTGTCAAATTTGGATTTTGTAACCGAATCGTTGACATTGATTGCCGGAAAGAGGAGTTTGCCCTCTTTTTCAAGCTGATAGAGTCTGTGCACGCCGGTGGTGGTCTCCTCGGAAACACCGCGCAGGTTGGCAGCGACTTTCTGCCAGTGGCGTGGCTCTTCGGAAAAGCGCAAGGCCAGCCTGTCAAGCACGCATTGAAATTCCTTGCTATCCGCTTTTTGCTTGAGCAGTTCCGGATTTTTTTCCACCTCAACGCCCTTGTGCACCATCAATGTGGCATCGCCGCCATCATCGACAATGAGATCAGGGCCGGAGCCGTCGGGCCAGGTAAGGGCCATTTCCGTGCACCACCAGTAATCTTCCAGGGTTTCGCCTTTCCAGGCGAAAACTGCCGCAAACCCTTGCTCTACAACAGCCGCAGCGGCATGATCCTGCGTGGAGAAGATGTTGCAGGAGGCCCAGCGGATATCCGCGCCAAGGGCATGCAGGGTTTTGATCAGCATGGCGGTCTGGATGGTCATGTGCAGGCTTCCGGTAATCTTGAGCCCTTGTAACGGTTTTTCAGCAGCATACTTTTTAATGCATTCCATCAGCCCCGGCATTTCCTTTTCGGAAAGCTGCATTTCCTTGATGCCGAACTCTGCCAGTTTCATATCGGCCACCTTGTAAGGCAGGCTCAGATTCAGGGGTTTGGTCATTTTTACACCTCTTCAGGGTTTGGGTTCAGGCTGCGCGGGCAGTCAGGAGCAGAAGCGAGAGCTTGCGGCCAACAGGGCAAAACTGGGCTCCAGTTTTTTTAAACCTGGCTTTTTCAAGCTGTCCTTCCAGTTCTTCCAGGGTGAATCCGAGCCATTGATCGCCATAGCGCAGACGCATGGTCTCATCATTGTGCTTTTCAAAATCGGCGACAAACAGCACGCCTCCTGTTTCAAGCACACGGCGGATTTCCGCCAGCGCGGTTTGTGGTCTGGAAAGATGATGCAGGACAAGATTGATGCAGGCAAAATTTGCCTCCCGATCCGCAAGCGGCAAGTGGGTCAGTTCGCCGATGCGCAGGGAGATTCCTCCGTCCGGGACGCTTTCGGCGGATATGCGGCTGCGACAGAGATCCAGCATTGCGGAGGAGCCATCCACGCCGATCACAAGTCTGGCGCGCCGCGCGAGACTTGAAAGAATCGCGCCAGTGCCGCAC
>JAAUYW010000095.1 GCA_014804915.1 Desulfovibrio sp.
ATGACCAGGAGCGCAGGCTGACATTGCTGGAAGCGCATTTTGGCGAAACCCAGGCCCTGATCGTCGAAATCCGGGCCGACATCAAGACGCTTCTGTCAGGAGGGGCAAGGCATTGAGTCTGCATGAGCAAATGGCCGCTGACCTCGGCAATGTCTTTTTCAATCTCGACGAGTTCGCCTGCGTTCATGAAATCATAGGCAGGCAGATCAGCTGCATTGTGGATGAGGAGCATGGCGGCGCTGCAAGCGGCGCGGCTGACGGCTTTGCGGATCAAAGCTCGATTGGCCTCCTGCAGTGCGACCGCGTTGTTCTCTGCCAGGCCGCGGATCTCGTGCCCCAGCCCCTGCCAGGCGAGAAAATCACAATGGACGGCTCCTACTGGCTTGTGGCCGATTCCGGAGTTGTGGAAACAGAAGGCCTGCTCAAACTGCCGCTGGTGAGGGCGTACTGATGTCGGATCCAAATGTAATGTTTCTCAAATTTGAATTTGAGAATACCAGAGGCCTCGAGCTTTTGTCTGACTTTCATAATGATGTTCCCATACGACATGAGATTCATCAGGCGATTGGGAGCGCCATTAAACGCACAGGCACATATGTTAACAAGCATATTGCGCGCTTGATTATGGATGAGAGCTACCTCAAGGCGGGATATATCAAGAAAAACTTGAGGTTGAGTGTAAAAGGCTCCCATTATGATAACTATATTTTCGCCATTATCAGGGCTAGCGGCGATCCAATCCCTGCGCACAAATTCAAGCTTGTGCCAAACCGTGTAACCACCAGAAAACAGATGCAGTCCAAGTCGTGGCCAGCGCCCTCCTACAAGATTGGCCCGAAGGACAAGCTGCGATCAGGCATTGAGCCAGGATATTCCAAGCCGTGGATAGGACTGACTTCGGAGGGCAAAAAGGCCATGTATCACAGGCAAAATGGCTCTTCACATCGCTCTTATGTCGTTGGTCCAAGAATTAATTATTTCGCCAGCTTTGACAGAATCTTCTTCCATGCCTTTGACGGAGCCCAGGAAGTTTTTGAAAAACGCCTTGAGCACGAAATCGACTACAGGCTGAAACTCTCATGAGCGCGTTCCTGCTTTTGACCTCCCTGCGCGAGTATCTTGCCCCGCTTTTGGCGGAACTGCCGCTGGCGACGCATGAGCGGGCGCAGGACGCGCGGGTTCCCGAAGGACAAATCCCCTGCAAGCCCTGCAAGGTCCTCATCGGCTCCATGCCGCCAACCACCCAGGACGCGCTCTCCGCCGCGCCATTCGCGCTCTTGCAGCTTCTGGAGGGCAGGCGCGATGAAAACGGCATTGACCAGATCCGCCTGGCAATCCGCGTCTGCATTGTGAATTCGGAGCATGAGGCTGCCGAAAACGACCTGCACAACCTGATCTCGCAAATCCGGCTCTGGCTGTGCGCTTTGCCTGGCGGCGTCATCGGCAAGACCTTCCGGCTTGAGCCAGATTGCGAGCTGGAATGGAGCAGGCCTGACGAGCAGGTTGCGCCCTTTCTCCAGGCTTTCATATTTACGAACTGGCAAACCCGCGCCGCAGGCGCCGAGGTCTCGCCCTATATGGTGGATTACGAATAGGAGGCAACATGAGTCAATACAGGCACGGAGCCTACTCCCGCGAAAAACAGACTTCGCTTGTGACTCCGGTTCTGGCGGAATCCGCCATGCCGGTGGTCGTCGGCGTCGCGCCAGTGCATACGCTTGAGCTTGGCAGGCCGGTTCCGGTCAACGAGCCAAAGCTCTGCTATAGCTTGCCTGAGTTCGAGAATTACTTCGGCAAGCCCGGCCCTGGCGACAATCCCGAGGATTTCAGGCTCTGGCAAATGGCCTATGTCTATTTCCAGATGTACAAGGCCGCGCCGCTTGTCGCAATCAATGTCTTTGATCCGAAAAGGCACACGAGCGAAAAGCCTGTCGGCCCGGGCTTTTCCAGCACAAGCCCTGACGGCGAAATCGGAGAGGGCGAGGTCGAGTTTCCGGAAGAGTATCCGGACCCCTCAAAAGTTACGGCTGGCGACATTATCGGTGAAACCTCGCCTGCCGGCGTCCGCACTGGCCTTGCCCTGGTGGAGGAGGTCTTTCCGAGAACGCGCCTTACGCCTGGTGTGATCATGGCGCCAGGGTTTTCCAAGATCCCGGCAGTCGCCAAGGCGATTGAAACCTCCTGCGTGAGCATCAACGGCGTATTCCGGGCCAGCGGCATAATTGAAATCCCGGACGAAGTCGAGATCTACTCGGATGCCCCGGCCTGGCTCAACGACAACAACCTCTGCGACAAGGAAGGCAACACAATCGCCTTTTTTGGCGACTGCCTCTACAACGGCAAAATCCAGCCCGGCTCCGCGCACCTGGCAGGCTGCATGGGCAGGCGCGATTATGACAATGGCGGCGTTCCCTACTGGAGCCCGTCCAACTCGCAGCTTGAATGCGAGGGCATGGTTCACGCCGGCAAGGAGCTGTTTCTCACGCTTGCCGAGGCCAACTACCTCAATGGCAACGGCATTGTCACCGGCCTGAACTGGATCGGCGGCCTGCGCTGCTGGGGCAACCGCACAACCGCCTATCCTGGCGTGACGGACGTAAAGGACTCGATGATTCCCGTGCGCCGCATGTTTTCCTGGGTTTCCAACACCGTGATCCTGACAAACATGCAGCATGTGGACGCGCCAATCCGGCGCCGCCAGATTGAGACCGTGCAGGACTCCATTGACTTCTGGCTCAACGGCCTGGTTTCCCAGGATTACATTCTTGGCGGCCGCTGCACATTCGAGGGCGCGGACAACCCCACTCTTGACCTCATGGACGGCATTGTGCGCTGGCACATCTATCTGACGCCTCCCTCTCCGGCCCGCGAGCTTGAGTTCACGCTTGAGTATGATCCGGCCTATCTTGACACCCTTTTTGTGAGCACGGGGGCATAGCATGGGCAACCAGATACCGCAGCTTCTGATCAACGCGAAAGTCTATAACGCGAGCAAGGCGCTTCTGGGCATGGCTGACGCCGAGATCAGCGATCTCGAATACCTGACAGAGTCAATCGCAGGCCTTGGCATTGCCGGTGAAATTGACCTGCCAGCCCTTGGCCATCTCAAATCGATCACGCTCAAGCTGAAGTGGAATTCGGTCTGCGAATCGGCAATCGAGCTTCTGGCTCCCAAGAGCCACCAGCTCGAGATTTACGCAAGCCTCCAGAACTGGTCCTACAGCGAGGGCGTTCTCAAGCCAGTAGGCTGCCGCGTGTCCGCCCGGGCTGTTCCGAAAAAGTCCGGCGTCGGCAAGTTCGAGCCTGCCAAGAAAATGGAGCCTGAGAGCGAGTTTGAGGTTTACTACCTGAAAATGGCGATTGGCGGCGCAAACATGCTGGAATTTGACAAGTTCAACTTCAAGTGCGCGATCAGCGGCACTGACTACCTGGCTGACGTCAGAAGCCAGCTCGGATTGTAGGAGGCGTAAATGGGCAAGATTGATACGCGCCGCGAGGTGGAGATCAGCCTTGATTTTCCGGTGCAGCTGCCAGACCGGATTCTGGATCGTGTCGTGATGCGGCGGCCGAAACTGAGCGACCTGCTGGCTGCGCCCATTCGCGATACCAGCGATCTGGATGGCGAGATGCGCCTTTATGCCAGGCTCTGCGATCTTGTGCCTGATGAATTGCAGGAGCTGGATATGGCGGATTACGAGAAAATCCAGAAGCAGTATCTGCTTTTTCGCGGCCAGGATTAGCCCGAAGGAAGCCAGAATGGCTGCGTTATGCCTCTGCAGGCTGACAAACTGGGGACTTGGCGATGTTCTGGATTTGACCTGGACGGAGCTTCAGGACTGGCTTGAAGATGCGATCGAACTGGAAAAGCAGATTAATGCCCGCAAGTAATCTCTTCAGGATGTCCAATGGCTAAGACTCTCGGCGTAACCTTTGCCATTGGCGCAAAAGTCAATCCGACTGTAGCGTCGGCTTTTGCCACTGTCGAGCAGAAAATTCGCGCAAGCCAGGGCAAAATGCGCGAATTGACGGAAAAGGCGAAAGTTCTGGCGACTGCCGAAGCCGCGAAGCAGCGCGTAATGGTCACGCAAAAGATAGTCGCCGCTTCCGGAGGCCGCGATCCCATTGCCCGTGAAGTTCTGGCGCGCGAGCTTGAGGCATTCCAAAAGGCCGCAGCCGCAGCCAAAAAATATGGCGTCGCCATTGCGGACATTGGCCGCGCCCATGCCCAGACCAATCGCGAGCTTGCGCAAACCGAAAAAAGGCTCCAGGCCCTAAATCGCGCCCAGGCATACAGGGAGAAGCGTCAGGAAGCTGCAAGCTCTCTGAAAGCGGCTGCGGTTCCGGCGCTGGCCCTGACCGCTCCCATAGCGGAAGCTATCAAGTTTGAATCCGCGATGGCCTCCGCAGCCAAAACCATTGACGGCATGAGAGATGATTCCGGCAAGCTGACTGCGCAATACCATGAAATGGAAGCGGCGATCAAACAGATGGGCCAGACGCTTCCGCTCACGCATGACGAGCTTGCGAAACTGTTTGCGGCTGGCGGCCAGCAGGGCATGACCGCTGTTTCCGATTTGCGCGAGTTCACAACAATGGCTGCGCAGATGGCTGTAGCTTTCGACATGTCAACCGAGCAGGCAGCGGATGCCATTGGCGGCTATCGCTCCGCGCTCAATCTGACCATGCCGGAAGCGAGAAGCCTGCTGGATCTGATGAACCAGTACGCCAACACAACCTCCGCTTCCGAAAAGGGCATTGCCGATGTGGTGCGCCGCGTTGGCTCCCTGGGCGCAGTCGGCGGCATTGCAGCCAAGCCTGTTACGGCCCTGGCTGCGACGCTTGACGCGATGAAAGTCGCTCCGGAAGTCGCGGCCACAGGCATCAAGAACCTGATTCTGGCCATGACGGCCGGAACAGCGGCCACAAAAAGCCAGAAAGCCGCCTTTGCCAGCCTGGGCATTGATACAGTCAAGCTGGCTAAACAGATGCAGACTGACGGTCCGGCCGCGATTATCAGCGTTCTCGAGGCTGTGCAAAAATTGCCGAAAGCCAGCCAGCTGTCCACAATGCAGCAGATTTTCGGCAAGGAAAGCCTGGGCTCGATTGCGCCCCTTCTGGCCAATCTGGACAAGGTGAAGGAAAACCTCATTACCTGCGGCGATGAGAGCGCCTATGCCGGCGCAATGCAGAAGGAATTTGACAATGTTTCCGGCACAACAGCCAACAAGCTGATTTTGCTCAAAAACCGGCTGCAGGAAGTGGGCATAACTGTGGCCGGCGCCTTGCTTCCCGCAATCCAGAAAACCACGGAAACGATTGGCCCCCCAATCTCGGCTGTGGCGAAATTCGCGGGCGAGCATAAGAACCTGACTACCGCCGCAATTGGCGTAGCCGCCTCCCTGGTCGGCCTCAAGGTTGGCGCAGCAGCAGTGATGTGGTGCGTATCCGGATTTTCAGGCGCGTTCAATCTGGCCAAAGCGGCCATCTCCGGATTTTCTGCTGTAACCAGGATAGCCGCCGGGGTGCAAACCGCGTTCAACGCGGCCATGGCGCTGAACCCTGTTGGAATTGTCGTTATCGCAGTCGGCGCGCTGGCTGCCGGCCTTGTCTATCTTTACAACACCTGCGAGCCGGTTCGCGCCGCATTTGATTCCGCATTCTCATGGATAGGCGAAAAGGTCAAAACCGTGGCCGCGTTTGTTGAAGGCATGTTCAGCAAGGTCCTTGCCGGAATGGACAAGGTGAAAG
>JAAUYW010000096.1 GCA_014804915.1 Desulfovibrio sp.
AATTATCTAATGCTCTATTAACCGAATTACCTAATGTTCAAATACTATAATGTTTTAATGCTCAAAGACTCTAATATCCGATTAATCTAATATTCTAATGCTCCAATGACCAAATAACCGAGTAACCAATCAACCAAGTAACTAAGTAACCCAATAACTATGATTGCAAAGATAACAACCCGAACCGATTTCTCCGGCATTGTCAACTATGCAAATAACGTCAAGGAAAAGTCGGCGCGAATAATCGGCAACAATGGAGTGCTGCTAATCGACAACTCCACAATCTCAGACAGTTTTCAGGCTCAGCTCCATATTCCGGATGCCAACGGCAAGCTGCATCATCTGAACAAACCGGTGAAACATGTCTCAATAGCGTTCTCTCCGGAAGATACACACCGCTTTCCCGACAGCGAAGAAGGCGACCGCTTTATGGCACAGCTTGCCGAGGAATGGATGAAGGAAATGGGCATTGACCCCGAGAACACGCAATATGTGATCGCCCGGCACTTTGACAAGCAGCATCCGCATTGCCATCTCGTTTTCAATCGCATTGCCAATGACGGTACTGTCGTCTCCGACAGCAACGAGCGCAGACGCAACGAGGCTGCTTGCCGCAGGATAAAGCAACGTCACGGGCTGACCTTCGGCAATAGCCAGTCCCGGAAAATCAACCCAGACCGTCTGCGGAAGTATGATGCAGAAAAACTGCTTATCCGACAAACTGTGCTCAATCGTCTATCGCAGTCTAACGACTGGAATACCTTTGCACAGCTGCTTGCGCAGGACAGCATAACCCTCTCCTTCTGCACAGACAGCAAGACAGGACGCATCCGGGGCGTGGCTTACGAACACAATGGTTTCCGCATATCCGGCTCAAAACTCGGTCTGCACGGACGTTTCACCTACGGCAATCTATGTCAACAGTTAGGCAACATGGACCACAACCGTTCTATCGTTTCCCAGTCGGGAGTTGTCAAGCAGCGCAACATCATCTTTATCCCTGTAGTCCGGTATATCGAGATCATGACAAATCTTGTGGCCTCATCACAGAAAGCTGCAAACGGACGTGGCGATAACCGTGAGTATGAGGTTGGACGGCGTGGCCGCCGTTGGGAGCGCATCGACGATCACATTGAGGAAGAAACCACATCTTACAAATTCAAAATGTAAACCCTATGGCATCGAAAACCGAATACTACGACAGAATTATATCATCCCTTCAGTCAAACATAACATCACAGAAATCGGAAATCTCCGACCTTAAATCAACTGTCGCCAGACAGCAGAAAGAAATCGAGGCTCTTAAAGCCTCGCAAGGCGTTCCTCAAAAATCCTCGGACCCACGGCAGAAATGGATTACTACAGAAAATCTACTGTTGGCAGTCAAGCGCGTATGTGACGATGTAATCCTAAATCATTACGAACAGCTACCGACAATGTTTGCCGCCAGACAGGAATTCGAGAACTTCCGCAAATCCATTGAGCAGAAGTTTCTCTCTGTCGGCACTTTCAATGACAACAAGAAGTCTCTTGGAACACGCCTGAAATTCATTGAAGAAAAGCTTGGCAAAGGTTTCTGTCTCTTGGCAATCAACTTCTACGATCAGAAACGAGACAAAGGCTATAGGAGTATTCTTAATGTTCTCAAAAATCTTAAGGATATTGAGTTTGAAGGTTTCCTGCCATTTTTAGCCTTTCTTTTAGTAGCTATGTTTGCCGTCTACTTTATAAGCAGCATAACCGATTGAATAGGACGATCTGTATATTATCTAATCCTCACCATCCAAAGATAATACTCTCACATCAGGCTAATAGCAACAAACCACACATAAACACCCAACATCCCTTTAGTCAGCACTCTGCACGCAAAATTTCCGACTGATTTATAGCTGTAATCTCAGGAAAATTTACTAATTTTGCATTTAAGTAACGCCTTTCTGAAAATGACCAGTCAGTAAACAAAAAAAGACATACGGCGAGAGCCGAAAACTTTGGGAACATCCTTGTAGTCGTTACAGGCTTTGGTCGGCCTTCAGATGCTACAGGGGTGTTTCCTATTTTTATTATGACGCAAACTACAAGATATACAAGGAAAACTCGAATAAATAAGAACGATAGCAATATGGGGTCCGTTCCTATGTAGCTTAACTATATGGATTATATCCATGAAAAAACTTTGCAACTCTATAAATGGCTTGGGCTAAACTTAGATACTTTAATAATGGATTAAGGATGTTTAAAATTCAGTTTTAAATTATTTCTGTATATTTAAGATTATTATGTATATCGATAAAGAAGCTGAATTGTCAGACAAAGAGATTGTTAAGGGCATTCTCAAACATGACCCACAAGTGATAGAATATTTCTTCTTTACGAAATGTTCTAAACTGTTTGTGTATCTCGTAAACTCAATTTTCAATAATAGAGTAGAAAAGGAAGAATTGATCAATGAGTTATTTTTGTATATTGCTGATTCTGAGTGGAAGAAGTTACGAGAGTTTAACTTTCAAAGTTCATTGTTGACTTGGATAACAGTTGTAGCTACACGATTCTTTCTAAAAAAACGAGATCAACTGATAGAAAATGAGTCTTCGGAGGCTCTATTAAGAGAGGATGTGGAACTTTCACAGAGTTTGACCTCAGTTGATTCTATCAACATAAGAATGGCTATTGACATTATGCCCAACGAAAGATATAAATATGTGATACAGTTGTTGGATTTGCAAGATCTCCCACATGAAGATGTTGCAAAGGAGTTGAACGTGTCGGTAGCAAATCTATATAATATTCATCGTAGAGCATTGGCTCAGTTGAAATGTGTATTATTAACATGATAACGTAAGGGGTATGAAAAATTTAGTTAGTGAAAATATTATTGCCAGTCTTATTGATGGTACACTTACGCAATTGGAAAGATTGGTATGCAGTGATCTTGCAGTTGATTCATTTAATGATGAAGTTATTGAAATTTCAAAGGATGCAAAGAATATGAGACATCATATAGAAAAATTTAATCCTTTGAGGTTTTCAGAATGTGAACGATATTTGAATGAGATTAAGAGGCATGAATTGCCGAATAATCTTGGAGAAATTAAATCTAAGAATCTATTTTGAATGCAAAAACTACTTACTTCAAATATTATTCCGTCAAATCATCCGATAAAAGATTTGCCTGAGAAATTTAAGATACTCTATCTGAAAGGTCTCGGTGAGGCTCTTTGCCTAATTGAACCCAACAGCCAAATGGGACAGAAGGCAAAGTTTTGCTACGACGTTCTTTGCGAATCCTTCTTAGGGAACACATTAGAAGGTGGTTGGGAAGTAACCAAAGATTTGCGTCACATTAAGAAGGCTCAAAACCTTTGCCGGTCTGGCTTAAAATTCTTTAGAATGTCTGACTGCTTCTGGTGGGATGTGTACCGTATAGCGTCTCAGTCAGGACTTCCTATAAACTACTCAAACTATGATAATTCTCTTAAGAAAACAGTTGGGATATTCACGAAGAAATTCAAAGAATCTGCAAAAAAGCATTTCTTGAATGGAGACAATGGATCTGCTCTTCCAGATATACTTGTAACTCAATCCCGAGACGAATTTACGTTTCGCCAACTTCCTCTTAAAAGAGTTTTGATTGTTGGCACAATGAGTGCTGGTAAATCAACGCTTGTGAATGCTCTGATAGGTCAAAATGTTGCTAAGGTAAAAACAACAGTTTGTACCAAAGCAATATCATACCTCTACAATAACCCTTTTATTGATTCGGTGATATATTCAGATGGAACTGCGTATAATCATAATAGTGGCATAGAAAACTCTTTTGATGATATACCTAATAAATCAATTAGATTCAAAGGAAGTATCGAGAAACAGCCTCTCTTGATAATTGATACTCCCGGAGTTGACTATGCTTATGACGAATCTCATCGTAAGATAACCTATGATACAATTAAACGAGGAGATTATGATTTGCTTTTGTGTGTCAATAACGGACCATATATCGAGCGAAATGGTGAAAATGAGCTGATAGACTTTGTCCTGAAGCAAAAAAATAAAAAAATCGTATTTATTTTTAACCAGCTTGATAGATTTGACCCAGCCGATGACTCTATAGAAGAAAGCTTGAAGCAATTCAAGGCACTTCTTAAGAGTAAGAAGTGTGATGCAAGAATAGTACCTTTCTCAGGTAAAGCCGCTTATCTACTTAAAAAAGAGCTTGATGGAAATCTTTCAAGGTTTGATTCGATTGAACTTGCAGCCTTAAAGGAAAAGATGTCGTCGTTGTTTTATGACTTAGGTATGTATGGCACTGGCGTATGCTCCGGAGAGGGAGACTACTTTGCTCGTTGCGGATTAACTAATTTAGAAACCATCATTGTAAACCAATGAAAATAATACATATAAAATACAACCCCTACCATATTCAGACGGAGATTCTGATTGATGGTAAAGCTCCGAAGGACAATAGTAAGTTGCATTTCGGAAAATTGCGCATACAGGAGTGGGCGGAAGAGCTTCCTGAAATACTTGTTAAGGAATGTAGTGACCGCGAGTTCACTATCCACTTCGTAGGTACTCTCACTGATTTTAACGACTTAAAGGAAGCATTTAATAGTAAATCAGATATTATATCTGTTTCAAAATGGAGCCGAGATGAGAGTATTCCTGATGTGTCGTCGGTAGAAGATGAGGTCGATAATATATTTGTAGAAATCCAAAAGGGACCGGTCAAGAGTCTCAAGGATACTGATATTGTAGAAGCGTTTAAGAAGGCTAAGAATCAGGAGTTTGAAATCAATGTCGTTGCGACAATGAGTTCTGGTAAGTCAACGTTAATTAACGCACTGCTTGGTAAAAAACTTATGCCTGTCGCAAATACGGCTACAACAGCTACGATTGTGCGAATCATAGATACTGACCAAGATAGCTTTAACGCAGTCGCATACGATGCCAACGGAAACGTACTCTATAAAGAGAATAATATTGAGTATGCGCAAATGAAGGTATGGAATGCTGACAAAACTATTTCTGCAATTGATATTTATGGACGCATTCCGTGCGTAGATTCGGTTGGAATGAAATTGATATTGGTTGATACTCCGGGACCCAATAATTCACGCGATAAAGATCATGAGAGAATGACGTATCAGATGCTTAATGATTCTGATAAATCCCTCGTATTGTTTGTTATGAATGGCACTAACTTAAGTGTTAATGATGAAGCCGCCTTTATGGACTATGTATGCAATTGTATGAAAGAAGGAGGTAAACAATCACGAGAACGTTATATCTTCGCCATCAACAAAATGGATGCTTTTAATCCGGAGGACGATGATATTCCAGGAGCATTACGTCAGGCAAAAGAAGTTCTCGAAGAACGAGGTATTATGTTTCCTAACATCTACCCCATATCGGCTCAAGTTGCGCTCGAATGTCGAACAAATCCTGTAAGACATAGTACTCTTGATTCTTTTCAAGATGCCTTGAAGTATTTTGACGAGATGAAGTTCGACTCGTATTACGAGTTTAATAACCTTCCTCATTCATCAAAAAAGGAAATTGAACGTCTGTTAAAAGAGGCTACTGAAGAAGAGAAGGCAGAAATTCACAGTGGTATTGTGTCTGTGGAAGAAGCCGTAGCTCTTTACGTTAACAAATATGCTCGTGCGCTAAAGGTAAAAGATCTTGTAGAGTCTTTTAATAATCGATTAAAGGAACTGGCTGCAATAGAGTCCTTAAAAGAAGATATTCGCTGTAGTGAGGAACGCAAGGTAAAACTCAATCAGGACATTGAGCGTATTAGGAAAATCATAAGTTCCGGAGATGCTGCCAAGGTATTGTCATCACTTATCGATAAGAAGGATTTTACTAAAAATGTGTCCGGTGAAATTAACCCATTCATAAATGAACTCGGTAAGAGAATTGATAAAATTATATTCTCACACACGAAGTCTTCGAAAGTACCGAAATCGGAAGCATTACGTCAGGTTAGAGAAATCCAGAAGGAATCTTCTATAATTCTAACTCAACTTGATGCTCGTATAGATGATGTACTCACCAAGGCGTTTGAGACTCTGTATTCCGACATTCTTGATATGTACAAGGAACACCTCAAAACCATTGGTTTGGCCATAAAGGATGTCGACCTCAATCTGTCTCCGTTGGATTTTGTCTCCGAAGATATTGCAAATATCGACTCTCTTATAAAAAAGAGTACTCAGACTATTGATGAGGGACACTATGTGACCAAGACTAAGCGTGAATCCCGTAAGGTCAAGAAAACTAACTGGTTTTGGACTCCATGGAACTGGGGCTCTGAAAGATATGATACGGAATATTACGACCGTCAATATCAGGAATGGGTTGCAAAGAACGTAGAATATGTTAATATGTCAGCGGTTGCGACTCAGTATCTTCAGCCTATACAGGTTCAGTTAGTAGAAGCAAAGAAGGCGGCAGAGGCCCATGCACATAAGGAAGGTCTCCGTATAAAAGATGTTCTTAAGAAGGCACTTGGTCAGATTGATGGTATCCTTGATGCTAAATTGACCGAGCTTCAGAAAAGTACAGATGCTGCCGCACAGACCGAACAGGAAATTAAACGACAGCACGAAGAATTGAAGTGGATGGAGGGCATTATCGCCAAAGTTAACAATCTTATTAATTTCTAAATTAGAAATAATGAATAACGAATATAAAGAAGCCGTTGATAACGGCAACGTGGCGATGGTGCGAATCGCCCTGTCAAACGAATTGCTGTTTGATCCCAGAGGCGGTTCATTTAACGAGATGCTCGAATATGCTGTAGAGCACCTCCCCAATCTTTTTGAGGAGAATAAGGACGCCACTTATGTCGTTCCGCCCAAAAATCAGTGGGATGAAGACTTTATGTATGAAGTCAAAAGTGATATGGACGCAAACTTCTCAAAAGAGAAACTGGCTTTTTATGAGGCTGTTGTGAAGTTTGTAGGGAAAGATAAGGCAATTGAAGTTGAAGAGGAAGAAACGTTGCCTGAAGTAGAAGATAAGAATGCCCATGAGGAACATCCAACACGAACCATCAAGATTACTAAAGTATCTGGTGGTGTGGCCGTTGGTGGTGCTATTGTTGCAACTGTAGGAATGTGTACAGGAATGACAGCACTTTCTATAATTGGAGGGGCAATATTCGTGGGTGGTGTTCTTTTGATAATAAATGATAATAGAAAGTAATCCATGGCGACTATCCACGACAAAAAGAAAAGAAATAGCGAGTTGGATGCACTTCTTAACGGTGCATCCAATGCCAATATATCTCCATCTTCTGCTACTGTTAATGAACCAGTCGCTGTCGCACAAGTTGTAAAGGAAGATGATCAGGCCGAAATATCGAAACAAAACAAGCTTGAAATACAATCGTATTCATCACAAGCCTTACAAGCATTGTCAATGGTAGATGATGTAGTTACGAAAAACTATGTCATGCGACTCTCGGAAATGGATATTGTACCCGTTGACAAAAACGAAATAGGTCGAAATACTATCGTGTTTAAAGTAAACAAGATGGTATATGAGAAAGATGAATATGCAACAGAAAAATTTATTAATGCATTAGGAGCAATGAGCTATGCAGATTGC
>JAAUYW010000097.1 GCA_014804915.1 Desulfovibrio sp.
ATTGTCTGGATTTTCTGCCACAGGCGTGGCGCCTTTCAAGCTTTTGAAAAACATGTCTGGGAATCAGGTGCAGAATTTCGCTGAAGGGTGTGGCAACATGACTCATGTCCAAAATCTCCATGTGTTACAAGTGTTTGTGATGAAATCTTATAACACATATCCCTGAGATTTTGGACTATTTTTTTGGCCCTTAGCAGGACAAATGTGCTCCTGGCTGAAGGGGCTATATTGAGCCGCCTTTCTTTAATCGTGCAGTTTGAGCCATTTCGGAAGTTACAGGCAGTGCAAGGCTTAATCCAGTTCGCGCACCTGAATGCCCGGGGTGATTCGCACAAGGCCTTCCACGATCACCTTTTCATCCGGCGCAAGCTCGCCTTCGACTGCAGCGTGGCCGTCATGCTCCATCAGCACCCTTATTTTTCTGTACTCGGCCCTGTTGTCCGGCCCCACCACATAGACAAAAGTCTGATCGCGGCCAGTTTGCACGGCTTGGGACGGAATTATCAGCGTGTCCCGCAAATAGCCCAGGGGGAGCGCTATTTCGGCGAATTGCCCGGGCCACAATCTTTTATCCTCATTCTGAAATGTGCCGCGCAGGCGGATGGAGCCAGTCTTGGTATCAACCTGGTTGCCAACCAGGGTCAGGGTTCCCTCGGAAGGAGAGCCGCCAATTGGTGTAGCTGTGATTCTCACCTGGCCCCTGGCAAGGTGATCGAGAATTGCTGACAGATAGGCCTCGGGCACGGAGAAGGCGATGTAGCAGGGCGCTATGGTATCGATTGAGCAAACTGGCCCGGTATCATTGTCCTTGACCATATTGCCCTTATGCAGGCGCAGCTCGCCAATGCGGCCGCTGATTGGCGCTATGACTGAACAGTAGGACAATTCCAGCTCGGCGCGATTTGCCGCTGCGGCATCCGCCTCCACAGTCGCTTCCAGCACGGCCGCGTCAGTAACAGATTGCTCATAGGCGTCCTTGCTGATGTAGCCATCCTTGACAAGTTTGCCAAAACGGGCCCGATCAACGCGCGCCTTATGCAGCTGGGCCCTGGATTTGGCAAGGTTGGCCTGCTGCTGATCCAGTTCTGCCCGATAAGGCCGCGGATCTATCTCCAGGATTGATTCGCCGGCAGTAACATCTTCGCCTTCAGTGAAATTCACGGCGATTATTTCGCCTTTTATTCTGGGCGTGATCGCCACTGAAGCCGAGGCCTCGACATTGCCGACAGCCTGAATGGCGCGCTGCATATCCCCTTTTTCGACCCGGGCGGTGCGCACAGGCGCCTGCACGATTCCAGGCGAAGCACCATCCCCGCCTCCACATGCCGCAAGAAGACCAAAAAGCGCCAGGCCAAGGAGAATCCTGGCCCCCGCCAGCGCGCTCGCGCCTGATCTAGTCATTATGCCAGGCTTCCTCCATGTTGCGGTAAAGCTCACGGGCGTCAACAGGCTTGGCTATATGGCCGTTCATGCCCGCTTCCTTTGCAGCCGCTATATCTTCCTTGAAGGCATTCGCCGTCATCGCGAGAATCGGTATCGTGGCTGCATCTGGCCTTGCAAGCGCGCGGATTGCCGCGGCAGCTTCATAACCATTCATGACCGGCATCTGAATGTCCATCAGGATCATGTCATAATAGCCAGGAGCTGAAGCGGTGAATTTTGCAACCGCCTCTTCGCCGTTTTCAGCATAATCCACTTCCGCATTTACCATTTCCAGGAATTCCGTGCCAATTTCGCGGTTGAATTCGTTGTCTTCAACCAGCAGGACGCGTTTGCCGCCAAAATCGTATGTCCTGGCCTGTTCGTCCTCGCGGCCGCGATCGCAAGCCTTTACAAGCGTCTCGTACACATTTGAAACAAAAAGCGGCTTTGCAATAAAGGCCACAGCGCCATTGCCCCGCGCCTCCTGCTCGATCGCGCCCCAGTCAAAGGAGCTGATAATGATAATCCTGATCTTGTCGCCATATCTTTCCCTGATTTTTCTCGCTGTCTCCGAACCATTCATGCCGGGCATCTGCCAGTCAATGAGGCAGATTTCAAATGGCTCGGACTGCTCTTTCTCAAGCAGCGCCAGCGCTTCCTGGCCGCTGGCCGCAGTGGCGACATGCATCCCCATCTTGTCAAGCAGCAGACTCGCATGGGCTCTTGCGCTCTCATCATCATCAACAACAAGGATTTTAAGCGGTGGCAATCCTCCCTGGCGGGCATGGGGTCCTGCCTCGCCTGGCGTGAATGGAATTTCAACCGTGAATTCCGTGCCCTTGCCTTCCTCGCTTTTTACGGCAATGGCTCCGCCCATCAATACGACCAGATTACGGGTAATAGCCAGTCCGAGGCCGGCGCTGCCAAATTTTGCATCGCTTTGCCCGGCGGCCTGTTCAAATGGCCGATAGAGGCGCTTCATGAATTCCTGGCTCATGCCAATGCCGGTATCGCGGATTGCGCACCGCAATGTTGCCGTATTATTTCTTATCTCGCTCATTGAGATCTGAAGCGTGATCTTGCCCCCATGCGGCGTGAATTTGACAGCATTGCTCAAAAGATTGATCAGAATCTGGTTCAGCCTGAGCGGATCGCCTACCAGGGATTCTTCTTCCAGCCCATCGACAATGACTTCAAATTCCTGATCACGCAACCTGGCCTGATGATGAACCAGATTGACCACATTCTGGATTGTATTGCCAAGATTGAACGGCTCCCTGCTGATCACAAGCCTGCCGGTGTCAATTTTGGCCATATCCAGCATGTCATTGAGCAGGCCAAGCAAATGGCGTGAGGATTCCAGGATTTTGCCAAGACAGTTATCAACCCGAAACTTGTCGTCGATTTTGTTCTGCGCGATTGTGGCCATGCCAATGATCGCATTCATGGGAGTGCGAATCTCATGCGACATATTGGCCAAAAAATTGCTTTTCGCCGCATTGGCATTGCGCGCCAGCTCCAGCGCGTCGCTCAGGGTCTGCTGTCTTGCCATTACTTCCGTTTCATCCGAAATCACGGCAATGTGCCTTTCCAGCAACCCGGCCCGCTCACACGCGGGATAAACCTTGATTCGCAATTTTTTCTGGCCGCCATCAATTGCAGCCGTTGTTTCCGAAAATTCGCAGCCATGACGGTCGGCAAGGCGCGCTTTCAGCCATTCTCCGGCTTTGCCCAGCGCGTTGAAAAGCAGGCGCGGCTTGGCCAGAATGTCCCTGGCTGAAATATGCAGGTTGCGCATGCAGTTGTCGCTGGCGTATTCCAGCTGGCCGCGCGCATTGGCTATGATGAAAACATCATCTATGGACTGGGAGAGCACATTGAACAGCTTTTCCCGATAAACTATTGCTTTTTGCTGGGCGCGATCCCGCAGATGGTTGTAAAGCAGGATAATGAAGAGAAACAGGCCCAGCATTGTCGCGGCGATTTCAGTAGCGCGATGCCGCTCCAGGAACTCGGTGCGGATTTCCTCCCCTGCTTCATCCGCCGCGGCGCTAATCTGAAGCAATATCGCATTCATGCGAGTAAGGGGGGGCAGGATTACCCTGCTGTATTGCGAAAGCGCCAGATCATGATCGGAATTGCCCTCCATCGCCCGCGCAACCTCAATCCGCGCCTGGCGCAATTCCTGCACTTCCCTGTCAAGCTCGGCAATCAGGCCTTCATCATCCCTGGGGAAGCGCGACCGAATCAGATCAAGGGACGCATCCTGCAGGTGATTATGCTCGACCAGCATTTTTTCAATGCTTTCAAATGTGATTTTGGGATCGGACAGGGCATTGGACATCATGCCTCGCAGGCCCTGCATCCTGCCGCGCACCTCGCCGACTTCCCGGGCCACATTATAGGGACTCTCGTAAAACTTGTTTATGCCAATATCACATTGGCGGACACTGATAAATATAAAGATTATATAGGCGACGATGCAGATATACGGCAGCGCATTCCATACTAGACGCATTGAGAGCCATCCTTCGCCTGATACAATAATATGGCCCGCAAAATCGCGTCAGGGCGAGCCGCGCCTCTGCCCTTGGACGATTGCACGCGCCTGTAACAGGATCGCTCAGGGGAGCAAGGTGACATTGTATGGATCCACAAGATATTTTTGCGCAATTGCCAGAATATCCTCCGGCTTCAGTTTGGCCGCCTTGTCAATCAACTCTTTCTGGAAATCCTGGGGCCTGCCGAGAATGGCGTCTGTAGCCGCTTCCCCCGCGCGCGAGGCCAGACTTTGCCTGCCGCGCACGTATTCGCCATTCAGGCGATTCGCAGCTGTTTTCAGCGTCGCTTCAGGCAGGGGCTCTTTTTTTAGCTGCGCTATTATCCGGTCAAATCCCGCCGCTGCCTGCTCCATTTTATCAGGAGTGGTGCCAATGTAAAAAGCGAGGAATCCGGCCTGCGGCATGGCGCGGTTGAACGCGGTTACAGTATAGCCAAGCCCTTCCTCATCCCTGAGCTGCGTGAACAGGACGCCGCTCTGGCCCGAGATGGCCGCTTCCAGAAGCAGCAACCCTGGCGCGTCTGGGTGCGTGGCTGGCACAGTCCTGAAAATGCGCATCAAATGCGCCTGGTTTCTGCCTGGCATGGAAAGGCCGAGCGTCCTTTCCCTGTCCCAGACTGGCGCTGCCAATTCGAATTTTTTCGTATGCGGCTGGGCAAGGCTTTTCGCAAACCTGAGCGCGGCTTCTCGCTCAAAACTGCCGGCAATCGCCAAAGCCCAGGGCTGCCCCCCCTGTCTGGCCCAGAAATCCCTCACCTTGATTGTATTCAGTTTCTCCAGGCTGGCCGCATCCCCGAGATTGTCATAGCCATAGGGCTGACCGGGAAACAGGAAAGGATTTACCTTTGCGAACATATAGGACAACGGCTGGTCATTGCGCTGGCGCAATGCCGCCTTCATGTTATTCAGCTCGCGCGCCAGTTCTGCGGCCTCAAAGCGCGGCTTGAGCAGCACATTGCGGAACATAGGAAATATCTCGCTGCTGAATCGCGCCGGGCCGTCCATTGAAATGCCAAAAGTCTGCAGGCCTGCGCGGCTGGAAAGATCTACCGCGCGTTCTGCCAGCCAGCGCTCCAGCGCGGGCTTGTTCAGCTCACCGGAGCCATCAGTCAGCAACCTTGCTGTCAAATCCTCCAGGCCCTGCTGATCCTGCGCCAGAAGCGCGTTGCCGCCTGGCATCAGCAGCTCAAGAGATATGTAAGGCGCGCTGCTGTCCGGCAAAAGGATGACCTGGCAGCCGTTCTCAAGCGCCACAATTTCCGCTTCGCCGCGTCCGCCCTTCGCTGTCTTTGACGCGCCGGCTGGCGCAGGCGGCCAGTTGCGCAGCAGTATTTCTTCAAAATCCGGCAACCTGGCCTGTTCCGGAGCTATGATCCTTACCCTGGCCTGACGCGAATCAAGCCAGTTTGCGATTGCCTCCTGCAGCTGCGCCCTGTCAACATTGCGCTGCGCGAAACGGATGTTTTCCTCGCCCTGCGCGCCGCCGAGCTCAAATTGCACAGTTCCCAGCCAGGAGGCGAGGCCGTTCAGGGTTTCTCCTGCCCGATCCATGCTATCTTCAAGATTGAATTTGGCGCGGGTTATGGCTGCCGCGTCAAAATCCTCGGCAGACAGGCGCCCCAGATCAGCTGTCAGCTCGGTCCAGAAATCTTCCACTTTCGCAGCGTCAAGAGTGGCGGTTATGACAAACATGCCAGCCCTGGCCATGCTCATGTCCCCTACGCTGATGCTGTCCACAAGCTGCATGTCGTATTTATACTTTTTGTAAAAAGTGGAAGTGGCGTCCCCGCCGAGCAGATAGGCGAGCACATCAAGATCAACGGAGCGCAGATCGCGCAGGCCGGGCACTGGCAGCGCTATGCCAAGATAGACCTTGTTCCAGGGGCCGCGCGCGATTTCCACCTGGGGCGAGCCCTGCGCCGCAGTTGCAAGATCCAGCGGCCCGATTACTGGCAGATCCGAATGGTTTTCCAGCTTGCCAAAAAGTTCCTGCGCATGCTCCAGTGCCGCGTCAGGGTCAAGATCGCCAGCCACAAGCAGCATCATGTTCTGGGGCTGATACCATTTTGCGACATAGTCGGCCAGATCCCTGGCTGTCAGCTTGCGGATGCTCTCTTCAAAACCGATGATTGGGCGTCCATAAGGGGTGTTTTTCAGCGCGGCAACCTGCAGGTTCTCGAACAGCTTGCGCCCTGCTGAATCTTCTCCGCGCTGCAGCTCGGAGATGACTACATTTTTTTCTGCTTCGAGCTCGGCCGGGTCAAGAGTGGCCTGAAACGCCATGTCCTTTACCACATCCATGCCAACTCGCCAGTGGGCTGCCGGCATATCGGTAATGTACCACGTCCTGTCAAAACTGGTGGCAGCATTGAGGTAGCCCCCAAGCGCCTCCACATCGCGCGCGACCTGCCCCTTGGGCCGGTGGCTTGTGCCCTTGAACACCATGTGCTCCAGAACATGGCTGATGCCTGCCTGGGCCGGGTCTTCAGTCGCCGAGCCGGCGCGCACATACAGGCGCGTGCAGACAACTGGAAAGCGCTTGTCGCGGATTATATAGACAAGCAGGCCATTGGGCAGGCGCGTGAGAATCTCTTTTTCCCCGCTGGCCGCGCCGGAAACAGGCGCGGTTTTCACTGCCTGGCCCGGACCATCCGCATTGGCTGGAAAAACAGTGGCAAGTCCCAGAAACAGAATGGCCATACAGGCGAAAAAGCCCCTCATTTTACACTCCGCAGTCTCGTCAGCTAATAATTGCTCTTTAGATGGTTTTCATACCTCAAACAGCATTTCCAGATCTTCGCGGGTCAGCGATTTCCAGGTGTCCTGGCCAGGAATAATGGCCTCGGCAACTCCGCGCTTGGCATCCTGGAGCTTGAGGATTTTCTCCTCAACCGTATTCTGGCAAATAAGCTTGTAGGAAAATACCTGACGCGTCTGGCCAATTCTGTGCGTTCTGTCGGTCGCCTGACTCTCCACTGCCGGATTCCACCAGGGATCATAATGGATGACATAATCAGCAGACGTAAGATTCAGGCCCGTGCCGCCGGCCTTCAGGGAAATCAGGAAAATCGGTATGTTCGGGCTGAGATTGAATTTGTCCACCTGCTCGAACCTGTCCTTGCTGGCGCCGTCAAGATAACAGTATGGTATTTGCGAAAATTCCAGCCACTGGCGAATTATTTGCAGCATTTGCACAAATTGCGAAAATACCAGCACCTTGTGGCCGCCTTCGACTATATCCATTGCCATGTCCTTGAAAGCGTCGAATTTTCCGGAAGGCAGGTTGTTGGAAAAGCCTGGCAGATCCATTTTCAAAAGTCGCGGGTGGCAGCAAATCTGGCGCAATTTCAGCAGGGCGTCAAGAATGGACATCTGGCTTTTTGCCAACCCCTTTTCCTCAACATCCGCAAGCACTTGCGCTTTCAGCTTCCGTGCCAGTGCAGCGTAAAGCTCTGCCTGCGCCTCTTCAAGCGCGCAGCAGGTGACGCTCTCCACCTTTGGCGGCAAATCCCTGGCTACTTCGGCCTTGGTTCGCCGCAGGATAAATGGCCTGACCCGCGCGCGCAGATAATCCAGCGTTTCAGTATCGCCATCCTTGATGGGCTTGACTATGCCGCGCTGAAAGGAATGCTGGGAGCCCAGAAAGCCAGGCATCAGAAATTCAAACAGTGACCAAAGCTCAAAGAGATTGTTCTCAATGGGCGTGCCTGACAGGCAGAGCCGCATTCGCGCGTTAATCCTTCTCACAGCCCGCGCAGTGATTGTATTGGGATTTTTAATATTCTGCGCCTCGTCCAGAATCACCGTATTGAAATCGTGTTTCTCCATTTCCTCCAGATCGCGGCGCAACAGGGCGTATGTGGTGATAATCAGGTCAGAATTTTCAATATGCTTGAACATCCCCTCCCTGCGCGTGCCGTAGATGACCAGAAGCTTCAGCCTGGGCACAAATTTTTGCGCCTCGCGCTCCCAGTTTGGCAATACGGACGTGGGCACCACAATCAGGTTTGGCCCGGCATGTTTATTTTCAATCATGTGCTGGATGAAAGCGAGGGTCTGCACTGTCTTGCCCAGGCCCATCTCATCGGCAAGTATGCCCCCAAAGCCGTATTCCGAAAGGAAATTGAGATAGGACAGTCCCTGGCCCTGATAGCCGCGCAAACTGGCATTGAGGCCCCTTGGCTGTGGAATTGCCCGCACTTCCTTGAAAGACCTGATTTTGACGCGCAGTTTGTTCCAGAAAGAATCTGTGCCTGCCTCTGGCAGATCCTCAAGCAGGCTGTCCAGAACCGGCGCTTCAAACTGCCGGTATTTCTGCTGCGGCGGCTTTGCCGGATCCAGTCCCAGGGCAGTGAGCTTGTGCGCCATTTTGGCAAGCCACGCTTCCGGCAGGCTGGTGTAGGAGCCGTCTTTCAGCTGCACATAGCGTTTGCCGCGCACCCAGGCGCGCCAGATTTTTTCCAGCGGCAGCGTCTGGCCATCGTAATCAACCGCAATATCCAGCGAAAACCACTTTTCCCTTTCATTGCTCGTAACTTGCGCCACAATATTGGCCTTGGCAGTGCGCACCTTGTAGCGCTGCAGGGTGCCTTCGCCAATCACCGTGTATTCTTTGGTTAGCCTCGGAAAATGATCCAGCAAAAATACAATCGCCTCTTCCGGCTCCAGAAACCAGATCTTGTTGGATCGCGCCTGAAACTGCATTGCGGCCAGTTCGTTCATCAGCGCGGCTTCCTCTTCCTGATTGCGCCTCACAAGATAGGTCTGGCCCTGATAGGCGTAGCTGCCTGTCTGGAAATCGGGATTGGGCCCGGGCAGGATGAATTCGCCATGAATGGTTTCATAGATGTTGGTTATCTCAAGGGTAAGCAGGCTGCCTTCCTCACCCAGGAACAGTTTCGGATTGTAGACTGCTGGCTGAAAAACCGGCTCCATCATTTTCAGGAATTTTTGCGGCTCATAGAGCTCCGAGGCAGGCAGGCGCGTCCAGACGCGATCCAGGAATTCCGAAATTTCCTCATGGGGCACTACTGGCCGCTCATAAATCAGGTTGGCGACAAGCGATGGATGCAGGCAAGTCTGAACCGGGTAAAAATTGTGCTGATAGCAGACCCAGAGCGGCATCTGGCCATGGAAAGTTACCGCTTCCGCGCCTTCCTCCTCGTCTTCCGGACGCAGGGACAGGGGGCGCCGCCCCTCGCGCTTGAGCATTACGTCAAAGCTGAATCCCGCGTCGTCGAGATTGGGTTTCAGTTTCAGGGCAAAAGGCGCGCTTTCTATGCGGCAGGGCTTGTCCGTATCTTTCCAGAGCAGATAGTATTCATTGCGCACCGCCCAGAAAAACCAGGATGTAAGCCCAGCCGGTATTTCAACGCGATGGCCGTAGTAATCCAGATGCTGGCCAATCTGGCGCGCCACATGGGGCAGCTGCGGCGAGAATTCGCTCCACTCGGGATTTTGGATAATTTGCTGCAGGGTAATTTCGTTGTGCACGCTGGAAAGGCCCGATTTGTTCTGGCGGCCGCGAAAAAATGAAATCAGCAGCCTCCCGGGCTCCGGCTCAAAACGGAAAATCAGGTAATGGCGCCCAGGTTCCGGCTCCATGGCCGTAGAAAAAAAATTATGGAAACTGTGCTTCCAGTCTGCGGCAGGGGGCGTATTCTCCACTGTTTCCCCCTGCTCCTTGCGCAATTCCTCAATCAGGCGCAGGGCCAGGGCGCCGACATGCCGGCAAATGCCAGTGAACGCATCCGGGCAATTGCACTGATGGCGCACGCTCCTGTCAGTAAGCGTGAGATCCAGGGCCGGATTATAGACCTGCAGATCCTCGCCCTGGATAACGCCCTGCACATGCCAGGTTTCTCCCTCCTGAATATGAAGCTTCAGGGCGCCGCCTTCGGCCAGAATACTGTAAGCCGATTCACGAATATATTCTGGAACGCTGTCATGCAGAAACGTCTGGCACATTTCCCGCACAACTCCATGTTCTGATCGGCTCATCGCATGTTTCCTTCAATATGGGCCGCAGGCCGCGTTCATGGTTATGTGGCATCAATCCGGCAACTCGCGCAGGCTCCGGACTGTCCCTCCGGACCTTCGCCAGCCGCATTATCGCAATGGATTGGACTCAAATAACACAAACTGCTATTTAAAAGCAACTATGTCCATATCTATGTTGATTAAGCGGCTTTTGCCGCTTCTGTTTCTGGCAATCCCGATATTCGCCAGACCGGCCTTGTGCGAGACTTCTGATGATGGCGATCGCATAATTTTTGGCAGCATCGGCGAAGCTTCCAACCTGATCTCGTACCTGAGCACTGATTCCGCTTCCCATGAAGTGGCGGATCTGCTCTTTGTCGCGCCCTTGCGCTATAATGCCAATCTCGAGCCGGAGCCCTGGGCTGCGGAAAGCTGGAGCATGGCGCCTGATGGAAAAAAGCTGGTTTTCACCCTGAAAAAAGGCATTCTCTGGCAGGATGGAGAGGAACTGACTGCGGAAGATGTCGAATTCACCTATCGACTGGTGACGGATCCGACTACAGGCAGTCCGTATGCCGAGGATTTCTCGCGCGTGAAGGAATTCCGGCTGCTGGATCGCTACAGTTTTGAAGTAACTTACGACGAGTTTTTCGCGCGGGCCGTGGCAAGCTGGATGAGTCCAATTTTGCCAAAGCACATCCTGGCAGGACAAAATATCCGCAATACGTCTTTCAGCCGCAATCCGGTGGGCGCGGGGCCATATCGGCTGAAAGCCTGGGAGGCAGGCAGCAGGATAATCCTTGAAGCATCGCCCACATATTTTGGCGGCAAGCCTCACATCAGCGAAGTGGTTTACCGGATCATCCCCGATGACGCGACCATGTTCATGGAAGCGAGATCGCGCAAGCTTGATGTAATGAACCTGAATCCGTTGCAGTACTTGCGCCAGACCAGCGGCCCTTTCTGGGAAAGGGAGTATCGCAAGTATCGCTATCTGGCCTCTGTCTATATTTTCCTTGGCTTCAATCTGGAGCACCCCTTTTTCAGCGACGCGAGAGTGCGCAGGGCGATTTCCCTTGCCATTGACCGCGAGGCGCTGGTTTCCGGAGTGCTTCTCGGCCAGGGCGTGGCTGCCTTTGGCCCCTACAAGCCTGGCACTTGGGCCTATCATCCGCGGCTTGCGCCCATAAGGCAGGATTGGGAAGCTGCGAAAAAGCTTTTGGGCGAGGCCGGATTTCAGCAAGGGGCGGATGGGCTTTTGCAAAAGGATGGCAGAAAGCTTGCCTTTACCATTCTCACCAATCAGGGCAATGAGCAGCGCATTCTGACTGCCACGCTAATTCAGAGCCAGCTGGCCAGGATCGGCGTGGAGGCGAAAATCCGCACTGTGGAATGGGCCGCCTTTATTCGCGAATTTGTCCATAAAGGCCGTTTTGACGCGGTGATTTTGGGCTGGACCATTACCCAGGATCCCGATATTTTCCAGATCTGGCATTCTTCGCAAGCCCATGATGGCGGTCTCAATTTCACGCGCTACCGCAATCCGGAAGTGGATGGGATTCTGGAACAGGCGCGGGCAAACCCTGACCAGCAGGCAAGGCAAAAGCTCTACTGGCGATTGCAGGAGATTCTTGCAGCCGATCAGCCCTATTGCTTTTTGTTCGTGCCCTACGCCCTGCCCATTGTCCAGAGCCGCTTCAGGGGCATCAAGCCTGCCCTGGCGGGAATTATGTACAATTTTGAAGACTGGTATGTGCCAAAGGCGCTCCAGAACCATGTCCTGGAATGACGTCTTGACTTTGAGCTTGATATTGGTAAAGAAAACTGGCTGAATACGAACTCTTGAATGGAGGCTGTGTATGGTAAAAGAAGGCTCAATCGAGGTGGATGGCACAGTGCAGGAAGCATTGCCAAATGCCATGTTCAAGGTGGAGCTCGAAAACGGGCATGTGGTGCTGGCGCATATTTCCGGCAAGATGCGCAAATTTTATATCAGGATATTGCCTGGCGATCGTGTAAAGGTGGAGCTTTCTCCCTATGACCTGACGCGCGGGAGGATAACCTACCGCATGAAATAGCCTAGAATAATCCCAGCCAGTGCAGAATCTCCATGCAGATGAGAGCATAAACGCCGGCCACAATATCGTCTATCATTACGCCAAAGCCATCGGGGAGCCAGTTCTCGGAAGCGTTCACTGGCCAGGGCTTGAAAATATCGAAGATTCTGAAGAAAATAAATCCAGACAGGATTAGCCAGAAGCTGGGCTCGGGAAAAGGCAGGAACACGAGCCAGACGCCGGCAAGCTCGTCAATCACCACTTCGCCGGGATCTTTCTGGCGCAGGATTTTTTCCGCGCGTGTGGCTGCCAGGCCTCCAGCTATAAAAATGGCGATCAGGACAATGACGCGCCAGACGATATCCAGCGGAAAAAACAGGAAAGGGGCGAGCAGGCAGCCGACTGCCGTGCCCCAGGTGCCAGGAGCGCGCGGCGCAAGCCCCGCAACCCCAAGCCTGCAGAAAGAGAGCGTAAGTTCGTCTTTTATGTTATGGCCTTGCATGTTTCCACCTGGTTGTAACACTGATGCGCGCCAGAGCCTCCACAAGGATTATCCGCATAGGCGGCTTAAATGTCAATGAGTCGCGCAAGGAGAAGCAATTGGACAAGAATCAGAGCGAGATATTTTGCGAATTCACGTATCCGGAAAGCATGACCTATGAAGATTTAATTGAGTATGAGAAGCTTTTAATCGATAATCTGGACGCTCTTTTTCGCGATAGCGGCGCTGAGCATCTTGATTTTACGCCGCTTGGCGATATACTGATGATGCAGTGCGCCTTTGA
>JAAUYW010000098.1 GCA_014804915.1 Desulfovibrio sp.
CAGATTTTGACAGACCAGTGGAAGCAGGTTTTTGCGCAGCCGTTTGGAGCGTAGCGGCATTACGGATGCGGCAACCACCTTGCGTGGGCTTTAGGAGGGGAGCGCCAGCAAATATCCAGTCAGCAAGATTGATCCCCAGGCTAAAAGCCTCACCTGGATCTTTGCCAACTGGCACTGGCCACAATTTTGCTTGCGAATATGTCTGTTTCCACCAGAGCCATGCGTCGGCGCCGGGATTGCTGCCATCCGCCTTGTCATCATCCGCATCCAGGGCAACCAGAATTCGCGCAGAGCTGGAAAGAATCTCATGCGCCATTTTATCGGGTTTGCCCTTGGCAGTGAGGATTGAAATCGCGCCAATTTTGCCAGCGCAGGCATAATGGATCGCCATTGCGTCAAGCTCTGCTTCCGTCACCACCCATGTGGCCAATTCTGGCGGAGTGTCTTTTGGAAACAGCATGAGCGGAGCCGAATAGGGCTGCCCAGGCTGTGGAACAAGCAGATATTTTGGATCTTTGGGATTGGACTTGTCGCGGTCGATATCGCGCCGCCTGATACGCACCCGCAGAACGCGCGGCGCAAACTCATCCTTGCCGAATACGGGAATGGTAATGCCACGCGGCATCCTGAATGCGCGGACAGGCTTGCCATCTCTGCCAAATTTTTCCGGCAATCCGTATGCGGCGCGAGCGCGGTAAATCCCGTCAGGCTGCTTGCCTTCGCCCTCGATATAGCCCAGACAATAATCGTCAATTGCTGGCTGTGGCAGCCCACGTTTGGCCAGATATTTCATAATGGCCGGATAATCGTAAATCCGGTGATAGGCATCAAAAACCAGCTTTGTCGCGGCTTCCTGCCACTGTTCGGAGGGTTCGGAATAGGAGCGCGGAGAAAAGGAAGCGGCGACAGAATGCCCAGGCTGCCGGAGCGGACGATAGCCTCGCTTCACTCCCTCTTGCGACTCCAGAGGAATCTGCAATTCCGCGCAGGCTTCCTTGAACGGCATCCCCTCAATTTCCATAAACCAGCTGATGATGTCGCCGCCTTTTTCACAGCCGCGCACACAAGCCCATGTGCCGCGCAAGCCATGCTTCTGGCAGAGTTCGCCGCCCTGCTGTTCAGGAAACACTGAAAATCGGTCAGTGCCGCCGCAGAGTGGACAAGGCGAATGCCATTCACCGCCCTTGGCCCCGCTAACCTTTTTCACTTTTGCAGGGTCAACCTTGCCGCGCAGCAACTGCAGGAGGTCATGCATTTGAACCTCCCACGCATTCCCAGACCCTCCACAAACAATCCAGAGAGGCAAGCTCCCATAATCTCAATTCTTTTTCCTTAAATTGGGAATATGGGAAGATAATTCTATTAAGCATACGCGCGAAAAATTTTAAACGCTTAAATACGCGCGCGTATGTTAATTTCAGGCGAACTTCCCAACTTCCCATTTTGCAAAAATAGGCAATGATTATAGGTGATTGCGTATTAATCGCATTGGGATATGTCTGGGAATGAGTGGGAGGATTGGAAAAAATCACAGTTTTGACCTCCCCTTGGACTCGGCTGTGGCCATGTCTTCGTCAAATTCGTCCCTGATTTCCTGCTTCACAGTGACGCCCAGGTAGAACATGACGGAGCTTTTTTTTGTGGGAATGCCTTTCTTCTCCAGAGCCGGAGTGAATTTCTTGGGAGTGTATGGAAAAGCGTTGCCCAGAATCTTCTTGCACCACCAGTTGCAGATTTTCAGAAGATCTGATGCAGCCGTGCGTGTGGAATATTCCCGGCCGCCAGTGGGCGGATCTTCCATTTCGCAGCACTCTTTCAGGAACTTGCCGATGTCATCAAAGGAATCAATCTGCTCGCGGGTAAACTGTTTGACCTTTTCCGGAATTTGGAGGCCATTGGCAATGACATCCATGCAGCCCCGCACAAGCAGGGCCAGAATGCCGGAATCCTCCGCCTCCAGCTTTTTGCTCATGTTGTAGTCAATCTGGCGCTCCCATTCCTTGGTCGGATTGGGCACAAATTTGACTGGCCACTCGATGCAGATGGTTCGCGCATTGAAGCCGTCATCGCTTGCATCCAGCTTGGGCAGGTAATTTGTGAGCAAAAGCAGGAGAGCCGACTGCTTCCATTCTGTCATTTCGCGGTCGGTCAGGCCACGCGCAGTTATAAAGCCGCCGCCTGTGAGGTCTTTTATTTTGGCCTGATCAAGTGCCTGACGCGAATTGGCTTCGGAAGCGTAAGCGATTTTTGCGCCGCGCAGAGCCATCAAATCCGCCTGCGGCTGGGAGCTGTCCCTCTGGAATTTCTGTTCAACCAGCATATTGACCGGAAACCGGATATGCAGCTTCTTCCCCAGCACCCGCTTGATGACATTCATCAGGGTATCCTTGCCATTACGGGAGAGAGGCCCGTACATAATGGCCCAGATGTGCAGATTTTTCTCTCCAAGCAGCCCATAGCCCAGGAGCCGGACTATAAAATCCGCCATTTCCTGATCGTCGGCCATGCAGGTGAGAAGATATTCGCGGAAATTTGGGCATGGCGTATCAAGACCAGTCCAGGGCGTTGGACAGGGCGAAGTCAGAAACTGTTCCGGTTTGCCCGGCGAACATTCGCCAGTGCGCAGATCAACCACCCCTGTGGGAGTTGCCAGAAGATATGGCTGGCAATCCAGCTGCTCCGCGCTGATGACTGGAGCGTCATCAATGGTGGTGACGCATTCCAGCATCTCTTTTCGGCCCCTCTGGGAGCGGAGCGCGTTAACGTGTTTTTTCAATAGCTTGTGGAGAGGGCTGCCCTCCTGATCATTGGATTGCGCCCAGGCGTCCATGTAAGCCTTGCAGACTCTTTCAGCGTCTGCCAAAGCCCTCATGCTGCGCATATCCACTGCCCAATACTGGCCTGTCCAGTAAAGGAATTTTTCCCACTCCTGCACAAAGATATATTTGCCTCGAAACAGCGAGCAAAACAGGGCGGCATCGCCTACCCTGTTTCGGGAAAGGCAATCCAGAATGAAGCCATTGTCAGGCTTTTGCTCTGCCGGAGCCGGAGGGAGCTTGTCGGCCACTTTTGCTTCTATGGCCGCAGCCCTTGCAGCAACTTGGGCTTCCAGATCAGAGCAATGTTCCTGCTCGTTTTGGTCGGGATTGGCGTTTGGATTTTTATCCGGCATGGCCAACCTCCACGCGGAGCAATCCCGCCGAAAAATTTTTTATTTTTTCACTCAATTTTACATTTTCAAAATCGGCCAAAAAGCGGGGGCAGCCGACCCTCGGTCTACCAGCAGCCAGGAAGGACCCAAAAAATGAGCGGCGCGTGGGATTGTTGGCTTGAATAAAAAACTGTGGGGTAACAGGGGAGTTTTTAAAAGGAAGCGCGGGTAAGGGCGAACTGGCCCTTGTGCGCGGAGAGAGGTGAGACGCAGCGTAGGAACTGCCTGAAGCTGACGTGTACCCAGAGGCAGCCGCATACCATGAGCGGGTCTGTTTACAAACTCTGTTTACATTTTGTGACGTACCTTGGCGCATATTGAAGCTCCAAGGTGAACGATAAACATAGGAAATACAGGGTAGCAGACGTCTATATAGCGTCTCTCAAGCCGCTAAGACGGGTTCAAATCCCGTTGGTGACGCCAAATGATTTCAAGGGTTTAGGTCACTCTTTTGTTTTTAGAACCTCGTTGGTAACAAGGTTCTGGTTACTAAATGCCTCATGATCTGGTCCATCATGGGGCATTTCACTTTCAAGCAGCTCATTTGCCGCCTTGCCTATGCCGCTTTCTCCGAGTGCGTTCACAATCAAATCCTGATCACTATAAAGCCCGGCGCTACGAACATAAATATCCGTTGTCGTGGCTTTTGAGTGGCCCATTAGCTGCTGCGCCGCATTCAATCCCGCTCCAACAAAAACTATTGAAGCAGCTTTATGGCGCAAGGCATGAAAACCAAATTGCTTCACGCCAGCACGGGCACACAGGACAGGCAACAAGCCAGCCCTTTGCGTAAATGGCTCGCCTAATGCCGTATTGTGATCAACTCGCATAAACACATTATCAACTTTTGCCGGTCTTGTCCGCTCCCACCACTTAAGGGCTTCCACAAGAGTTGGGTGCATGGTTATCCAGCGGATGCGGCGTTTACCGGAGCCACCTTTGTGATCCACAAGACGGATTTTACTGTTTTCCAAATCCACATCCGACCAGACCAGCCGGAAAACCTCTCCCCGCCTTGCTCCGGTGTAATAAAAGGTTAATAGCATAACCAAATCTTGCCCTTTGGCCACCTGCAAAACCTTAATAATATCAATAATATCCTCCTCTGGCGGAATATAACGCTCCTGCGGATCAACAGGAAAAGGTTTTATCCGCTCAAGAATTGGAAATTCCTGCGGAAAACCCTCTATTGCGTCAATGCCCCAATGCCAGGCTGCAAGAAGGTTCTTACGATAACGGTTAGCCCTGTCATAGCCTCGTTCCTCAGCCACAGCATTTAGCCAGCGTATAAGAAACGGTTTGGTGAGGTTTTCAATGCCGGCAATATTCTTTTCTCCACAATACTGGAAAAAGTGTTTCATTACCGTTCGCTTTTCCACAAAGGTCTTTTTGCCCATTGTCTTTTCAACATGGTCAATATACCTTTGCCCCCAATACATAAGCAGCTCGAAGCCCGTAAGGGTCTTCTGCTTCTGGGCTACCTTTTGTAAAAGTTCTTTTTTTCGCTCTATTTCCCATTTCCGAGCCGCCATCCATTCCGGGCCTTTTTTCCTGCCCGGTGGAAAGAACTTCGTTTCTACAATCTCTCCACAAATGCTTACTCTGGCTAACCAGGCGTTCCCACGATCCTTTCTCAAAGTTGGCATCGTTGAAAAACTCCATAAGAGTGCCCCAACGAAATCTCCAGCTTCTACCAACGCGCCTACCTCCCAGAGCATAGGCTATCTGGCTAACCGTTCTTGGGTCAAGCTGTAAGACCTGGGACACTTCCTTAATGGTTAGTATTGAATCCTGATGATATGAAAATTCATTTATTTTCTCTTTGTCCATGTTCCCAATCCGCATACAGGACAACAAGTTCATCAACAGTTTGCAAACGGTTATTATTTCGCATTCTGTCCAGATGGTTTTCAACTCCCCGAACAGAAATATTCAACCGTTGCGCTATTTCCCTATATGTCGCCCCTTTGGATAAATAACCCAAAATGTCTATCCCTCGCTTTGAAGATTTAAGGGAATCGTGTTTCTTTGAGTTTCTTTGGTAAAGAATATACATAAGATGACGGGAATTTCTGGCATTATATTTGCGACGTAAATATCTTATATATGTTATTATTGTAATACGATTGCCAATTAATTCACTGTTTATGGCCAAGGGGAAAAATGCCTTGCCTAAGCAAAGTTTCCACCTGATTTTTAAGAGTTCTCTCCTCGGACATAAGAA
>JAAUYW010000099.1 GCA_014804915.1 Desulfovibrio sp.
CCGGAAGAGCCGCCTGGCACATGGCCGATATTCCAGGGATTGCGGGTTTTCTGATAGGCCGAATTTTCAGTTGAAGAACCCATCGCGAATTCGTCGAGATTGTTCTTGCCCAGGATGATGGCTCCTGCCTCGCGCAATTTTTGAACAACGAAGGCATCATATACAGGCACAAAATTCTCGAGAATGCGCGAAGCCGCTGTTGTGCGCAGGCCCCTTGTGGAAATGGCGTCCTTCACGGTAACCGGCACGCCCCAAAGCGGCTGGGATGCCACCGGCCCCGTGTTGTCCAGCGCCCTGGCTGTGGCCAGGGCCCCCTCGCTATCTATCGTCAGCATTGCCTGAACAAGCGGCTCGGTCGCCTCCATTCTCGCCAGACAGGCTTCAGTCGCCGCTGTAGCTGTAATCTCGCCAGACTGGAGAGCTTTAGCAGCCTCCGCCAGGGTAAGTGAGCAGATATCCATTTCGTATGCCTTATATTATCCTGGGAACAAGAAAACATTCGCCATCCGTTTCAGGAGCGTTGGCCAGCACATCCTGACGAGTGCGAATATCCGCGGCCTCATCAAGCCGGGTCAGGCCAGGATGGCAGGCAGGCCAGTAGAGGGGTTCCATTGCTTCGGTATCAACTGATTCAAGCACGGAAATATGATCCAGAATTTCGCCGAACTGACGCTGAAACAGCTTTTCCTCTTCAGGTGAAATGAGCAGCCGTGAAAGCAGCGCCATATGGCGCACATCAGCCGGGCTGACTTCCTTTGCCATGATTCACTCCTGGTTGCGCGCTGGCAGGCTTAATTTGTAGGAAGGTCGTGGCGCGGAGCGCATTATGCCTTCATTGGCAGGAGCTGCTGCCGCCGGCCGCGGCTGCGCGGAAACCGCAGGCTGCGCAGCTGCCCCTGCATTGACGGGCTCGCTTATGGCAGCACCAGAAGGCATGGCTTCTGCTGCCCTGGGCGCTTCCCCCTCGCCAGCCGGCAGTTGATATCCGGTTTGCTGCTGGGGTTCCAGCTGGGCAGGGGCTGCGGCTGGATCTATTATCCTGCCTGCCGGAGCCTCGGCTGCCTCCGGCTCAATCTGGCTCCAGCCCTGCATGCGCAGGGCGGCGCGCTCGGCAGCAGCAGTCCTGGCATTGGCAAGGCGCGCCTGATCGGCAGGCGTCATGCCTGAAGGAGTAATCTGGAACAGATACATGCGCTGATGAGCCTGACCCGCATTGTCCCAGTGCATTGGCGCGAGTCCGCGCACATTCGCCGCCGCCTTTTGCGCCCTTGCTGTAACATGCGCTGATTGTGGCCGCATATCCAGCGCCACTGCCGCGGCAAAATTGATAAAATCATACCCAAGGGCGTTCCAGAAATTATTGCCCTTGCCGCGCAACGAGGCCGGAGCCGATGCTGGCAGCCATGCGCCCGGGAAAATGGCGAGAGCGTATTTTTCCGCTTTCGGAACCTGCTTGCCCGCCAGGCCCTGCTCCCAGAGGGTCGTGCCCATCAGCACCAGCCTGTCTTCGCCATTCGCGCTCAGCGCATTGGTAATCATATCCATGTTTTTCCAGGAATCAGGCACAAACAGGGCTTCGAACATTGTCTGGGGGACAATCTGGCCAGATTCTCCCCTGGTTGGCAAAATCAGGGGCTGCAAGGCGGTCGTCCAGCCCTGCGCGGCTTTGGGATTATAACCGGCCTTTTGCAGGGAAATGTTCTTGTTTCTCAGACGCTGCTCCAGAATGCCGGTCATGCGGCGCCCGTAATTGTCCTCCGGATAAAAGGCGCCAAAAGTGCGGATATTCATCCTGTCTGTAACAAAATCCGTTACAGCGTCAACCTGGTCAGCCGGGCCGGGAAAAAACCGCCAGGCGCGCACTCCCTCGTCACCCTCCCCCAATGTTGGCGTAAATGTAAAGAAAACGCGCTGTTCCAGCAAGCCGGCGTTACGCGCGGCCACATAGGACTTGTCCTGCAGCGGGCCGCCAACTACGGCACAGGCCTCAGGCAGGCTGGCAAGCCGGCTGATCCAGTCCGCGGCATCCGTGTTGATATTTTCGATGCGGATTTGCGTGCCTTTTGCTGCAAGTTCCCTTGCCGCGAGCTCTGCGCCAGCCCTGATGCGGCCCGCTATTGGCGAATATGGCCCTGAAGCAGGCAATGCGAGCACAAGACAGGGGTTTTTGGCATAGCCCGGCCCAGCTTCCTTCCCAGAGAAAAAGGGCAGCTGGCAGCCGCATAATATCAATGCGAACAGGCCCAGGCACGCCAGGCGCAAGGGTAGAACAAAACGTGGCATAGCGTCTCCGCAAACTTGACAAAAAAAGGTCTGGCAATACGCCAGACCTTTTTAATATGGACTATGGCTTGTGGCAAGCTCTACAGGCAAGCCGCCAGATTTTTATTTCTTGACTTCCGTATAATCGGCGTCAACAACATCGTCATCGCCAGAGCCGCCCTGAGAGGCATGCGCGTCCGCTCCTGGCGCGCCTGCGCCTGGCTGCTGGGCCTGCTGCTGATAGAGCGTCTCAGCCAGATTGTGGGAAGCTTTGGCAAGCTCGTCAGCGGCAGCCTTGATGGCAGCCGCATCCTCGCCTTCTATGAGCTTGCGCAGGTTGGCGATCTTGGACTCAATGTCGCTCTTGACAGACGCATCCGCCTTGTCGCCCAGATCGGCCAGCGATTTTTCAGTGCCGTAAATCAGGCTGTCAGCATGGTTACGGGCCTCGATGAGCTCCTGCTTCTTCTTGTCATCGCTGGCATGTGCCTCTGCCTCGCGCACCAGGCGCTTGATATCCTCCTCGGAAAGGCCGGAGCTGGCAGTGATCTTGATCGACTGTTCCTTGCCAGTGCCCATATCCTTGGCAGACACATTCACAATGCCATCCGCATTGATATCGAATGAAACTTCAATCTGCGGCACGCCGCGCGGAGCCGGCGGGATGCCGGTAAGGTCAAAACGAGCCAGCGTCATGTTGTCAGCTGCCATTGGCCTCTCGCCCTGAAGGACATGGATCGAAACTGAAGGCTGGTTGTCAGCAGCGGTTGTGAACACCTGGCTCTTGCGGGTAGGAATGGTGGTATTGCGATCAATCAGCTTGGTGAACACGCCGCCCATGGTTTCAATGCCCAGGGAAAGCGGAGTAACATCCAGCAGGAGCACATCCTTGACATCGCCGCTGAGAATGCCGCCCTGGATGGCAGCGCCCATTGCGACCACTTCGTCCGGATTGACTGAATGGTTGGGGTCTTTGCCAAAGAATTTGCCCACAGTCTGCTGCACAAGCGGCATACGGGTCATGCCGCCCACAAGCAGCGTCTGGTTTACCTGATTGGGATCAAGGCCCGCGTCTGTGAGCGCCTGATTGCAAGGCTCGATAGTGCGGTCAACAAGATCGGAAACCAGGGATTCAAGCTTGGCGCGCGTCAGCTTGATTTGCATATGCTGCGGGCCGGCCTGATTGGCAGTGATGAACGGCAGGTTGATTTCTGTTTCCATGGCGGAGGAAAGCTCTTTCTTGGCCTTTTCAGCGGCCTCCTTCAGGCGCTGCAGGGCCATGGAATCCTGCGAAAGGTCAATGCCCTTCTCTTTCTTGAATTCTTCAACCAGCCAGTTGATGATGCGCTGGTCGAAATCTTCGCCGCCCAGGAACGTGTCGCCATTTGTGGAGCGCACCTCAACCACGCCATCGCCAACTTCGAGAATCGAGATATCGAATGTGCCGCCGCCAAGGTCAAACACGCCAATTTTCTCATTGGTCTTTTTGTCCGCGCCATATGCAAGGGAGGCAGCTGTGGGCTCGTTGATGATGCGGCGCACTTCCAGGCCGGCGATGCGCCCGGCATCCTTTGTGGCCTGACGCTGGGCATCGTTAAAATAGGCGGGAACTGTGATGACGGCTTCGGTAACAGTCTCGCCCAGATAGGCTTCAGCATCTGCCTTGAGCTTTGCAAGAATCATTGCGGAAATTTCCGGCGCGCTGTAAACGCGGCCATCGACTTCCACGCCCGCATCCCCATTCGGGGTTTCAACGATATTGTATGGAGAATTCTCTTTCCAGCGCTCAACTTCGCCGCTGTTATACTTGCGGCCCATCAGCCTCTTGATTGCGAAGATAGTTCTTTTCGGATTTGTAACGGCCTGACGCTTGGCAATCTCGCCTACCAGACGCTCCTTATCAGTAAACGCGACAACAGAAGGCGTTGTGCGGCCGCCTTCCGGATTGGTAACGCATTTGGGCTCCTTGCCTTCCATTACGTATACGCATGAGTTTGTTGTGCCAAGGTCAATACCGATAATTTTGGACATATGGTTCCTCCGCGGAAGTTAACTCAAACTTCATGTCATGCTGCCCCGCAATCCAGGGCCAATCCATTTAGAGAATAATGCCTTGAAATTGGCCGTAAAGACTTGCAGGCGAAAAAAATTGATTTTTATTGCCCAAGCCCCAGATCCCTGAGCAGATTGTCAACGGCCATGCTGCCCATCAGTTCAACCGCGCCTCTTGTCGAGGCGGAGCAATGCGAGCCCATGATCACATTGTCCAGCCTGTACCAGTCTGGATTCTCGGGCGGCTCGCTTGCGAATACATCCAGTCCCGCGCCCCAGATGCGCCCGGCCTCAAGCGCGGCCAGCAGAGACTTCTCATCAATCAGCTCGCCGCGCGCCGTATTGACGATAATGGCTGTCTTTTTCATCATGGCAATGCGGTCTTCATTAATCAGGTTTCGCGTCCTGTCAGTCAGATTGCAATGCAGGCTGATGAAATCCGCCTCAGCGCAAATCCTGTCAATATCCGCGCGCACCACATTATTGGCATTGGCGAATTCTTCATCCCAGACCTCATCGCTGGCAAGCACGCGCATTTCAAAGCCGGCAGCCCGCCTCGCCACCTGCTTGCCAATGGCGCCAAGGCCAACTATGCCAAGAGTCTTTCCAAAGACGTCAAGCGTGGTTATCTTGCCCCAGTCCCCTTCCCTGCAGCGCCTGTCGATCAGCGCCACCCTGCGCGCCACGCCCAGAATCAGGGCCAGCGCATAATCGGCCACGGCGTTTGTATTCGCCCCGAGAGTGCGGGATACCTTTATGCCGCGCTTCGCGCACAGCTCCAGATCAATATTGTCCAGGCCAACGCCGTATTTGCTGATTGCCCGCAATTCCGGATCCGAATCAATTACTTTCCTGCCCAACGGATCAAGACCCACAATAATGCCCGCGCAGCCAGGCAAAAGGCGCAGCATTGCCGCTTCATCCAGGGTAGCGCCTGTAGTATTGCGGACAACTTCAAGCCCGGCGCGCTCCAGGCGCAAAAACAGATCCGGATTTTCCTTGCCAAATGAACGGGGGGTAACAAGCGCTTTCATGAGTATCTCCATAATTTTCCAGACTGATTCAGGCTTGATTCCAAAAGAATAATGCCCATATCTTCGGGAAACCAAATCCCGGGCGCAATGCTGGCCAGTTTGCGCAATCCGGCAACCTGACAGGTATTCGGACAGATCCGCATGAACAAGGTAGATACGATAAAATTCTTTTTTGAATATTTTGATCTCAAGTATTTCCTGGAGAACAACAGCCCGCTCAAGCTCCTGATTCTGGCGGCCATTGTTTGCGCGCTGATGCTCTTCGCCTACATAGCCTGCAAGCTGCTCAAGCGCAACATCATTAAATTTGTGCAAAAAGACGCCAGGGCCGAAAAACAGGGATCAGGAAAAGACACGAGGAATCCGGCAGTGCCGAGGATGGACAAAACCAGATTCTCCAAACTCATGCACAGCGCGCTGATTCTGGTTTATCTCCTGATCTGGGGCTGGGGTTTGCGGCAACTGGTCATTGGCCCAATCTACAACACTGCGGTGGATTCAATTTTCACCACTTTATGCACACTTGCGGCCATAAGATTTGTCTCGATCCTGGTGCCCTTTTATATGGATACCTCCATGCGCAAGCACGGCACGGATCTCGAAAATTCACAGTCGCGCTCGCTAATGCCGATAGTCGAAGGGCTGATCTGGGCAATCGGCGGCACATTCCTGCTGGACAACCTGGGCCTGAGAGTCTCCACAATCATCGCAGGCCTCGGCATAGTCGGCGTGGCGGTGGGCATGGCTGGCCAGACCATAATCAAGGACTTTTTTGGCTATATCGTGATTTTGCTGGACAGGCCGTTCCGGATTGGCGATTTTGTTATCCTGAGCACAGGCAAATCCGGCTCCGTGACGGATATTGGCCCCAAAAACACCAGGCTATTGAGTCTGGAGGGCGATATCATTATCTGCCCCAATGCGGAGATCACCAGCACAGTCATCACAAATCAGGGCGACATACGGGAAAGGGAAGTGGAAATTGTGCTGGGCATTGCCTACTCGAATCCCATGCCGATAGTGAGAAAATTTCCGGACATGATCAGGGAGGTCGTGAATTCCTTTCCCCAGTGCAGGTATGAGCGCTGCTGCATGACCAGCTTCGGCACTGCGAACTACCTTTTTCAGCTGATCTACAAGGTAAAGGATGAAGACGGCGATCTGGACGCATTCATGAATACGCAGATGGAGGTAAATCTCGCCATCCAGGAAAAGGAGAACCAGGAAAAGATCACTGGCGCCTATCCCACCCAGACAATTCTGCTGACAGACATGACGCCGCCAAAGCCCGCGCAGGATTAGGGGGATTTGGAGCACCCCCTCTTAAACCGGGCGATTTTCAAGAATCTTTCTTTGCGCTCACCAAGAAATTTCCTGGGCCGCTTGTGCGTGTCTTTTGCTGCTCTGCTTCCCAAATGCAAGCCTAAACCCTTCAGGCGCTTGCGCGGTCTTGCATTTGGTACGTTTACGCGGCTTTGGAGCCAATTTGCCCCGGCAGACAGAAATACTCCCGCTCCTATTTGCGGATCATCTGCCCATAGCGCAGCGCATCCTTCCGGGAAAGAATTGGCGCGGTAAAAGATAATTTCAGCCAGCCATCGCCGCACATCATTGAGCACACAATCACGCTCTCACCCGCCTTTTCAATGGCGTCATCATAACTTTTAATGGCAGCTATGCCCAACAGCTTCTCCCTTAAGCTACCTTGTAGAAAGTGGATGGTAAACGGCGCTCCTGAGTTGGCGGGCATTGCGTACTTGCCAAAATCCCGATCTTTGACTGCAAAGATATCATGCGCGGACTCCGGCTCTTCCAGAAAGACCGGCAGCCAGCCGGCCTTTTCAAGACCAGCCATGACATCCCGATATATGCCAG
>JAAUYW010000100.1 GCA_014804915.1 Desulfovibrio sp.
GCCGATGTGCCCGTTATCCCGACCGGCTCGCTTGGCCTGGATCTCGCGCTTGGAGTCGGCGGCATACCGCGCGGCAGAATCTGCGAAATTTTCGGGCCCGAATCTTCTGGCAAGACCACGCTTACCCTGCATATCATCGCTGAATGCCAGAAGCTGGGCGGCACATGCGCCTTTGTTGACGCCGAGCATGCGCTTGATGTGGCCTATGCCAGGCACCTGGGCGTGAATACGGACGAGCTGCTGATTTCCCAGCCAGATTACGGCGAGCAGGCGCTGGACATTGCAGACATGCTGGTGCGTTCCAGCGCAGTGGATCTTGTGGTTGTCGATTCCGTCGCAGCGCTGATTCCCCAGAATGAGCTGGATGGAAATTTTGGCGAAACCCAGGTGGGCGGCCATGCGCGGCTGATGTCCCATGCGATGCGCAAGCTCACCGGCACGATTCACAAGTCCCGCACTTCAGTCATTTTCATCAACCAGATTCGCATGAAAATCGGCACCACCGGCTATGGCAATCCGGAGACTACGACAGGCGGCAACGCCCTCAAGTTTTATTCGTCTGTGCGTCTGGACATTCGCCGCATCCAGACTCTCAAGGACAAGGACACGCCTTTTGGCTCGCGCACAAAGGTGAAGGTTGTCAAGAACAAGGTGGCGCCGCCATTTCGCGTGGCCATGTTTGACATCATCTATGGCGAGGGCATATCCCGCTCCGGAGAGCTGCTGGACATCGGCATAGAAGCGGGAATCATCGATCAGAGCGGCTCCTGGTTCGCATTTGGCGAGGAAAAGCTGGGCCAGGGCAGGGAAAAGGTCCGCGCGCTGCTTGACGAGAACATGGAATTGCGCAATGCGGTGGAAGAGAAGATCAAGGAATATCTTGGCCTGCATGCGCATGATTTCAATCCCGAAGAGAACGCGATCATCGATGAGGATGAGCTCGCCGAGATTGACTGATCTTTCCGGTCTGGCTTTCTGGCCAGACGTCCAAAAATCGGATTACAGGTAACTTATGCTCACAGCCAGCGAAATACGCCAGCGCTATCTGGATTTTTTTGGCAAGCGGATGCACCAGATCGTCCCTTCCGGCCCCCTGATTCCGCCTGATGACCCCTCCCTGCTGTTTACAAACGCGGGCATGGTGCAATTCAAGCAATATTTTCTGGGCGATCCGGACAAGCCATTCAGCCGCGCGACGACCTGCCAGAAGTGCCTGCGCGTTTCCGGCAAGCACAATGATCTGGAGAATGTCGGGCGCACTGCCAGGCACCACACCTTTTTCGAGATGCTGGGCAATTTTTCCTTTGGCGACTATTTCAAGCGCGAGGCCATCGCCTGGGCCTGGGAATTTGTAACTGAGGAGCTTGGCCTGCCTCCGGAAAAGCTCTGGGTCACGATATACAAGGACGACGATGAGGCGGCAGCCATCTGGAAAGAAGTGGCCGGTTTGCCGGATGAGCGCATAGTGCGCATGGGCGAAAAGGACAATTTCTGGACAATGGGAGATACTGGCCCGTGCGGCCCGTGTTCCGAGATATACATTGACCAGGGCGAGGAGCTGGGTTGCGGGGAGGAATGCGGGATTGGCAAATGCGATTGCGACCGGTTTCTGGAAATCTGGAATCTTGTCTTCACGCAATTTGACCAGTCCGAGGATGGCAGCCGGGCATTGCTGGCTGCGCCCAATATTGATACTGGCATGGGGCTGGAGCGCATTGCCGCCGTCTGCCAGGGCCGGAATTCCAATTTTGATTGCGATCTTTTTCAGGATATTATCCAGTATGCGGCGAGTCTCGCGAATGTCGAATACAGCGCCAGCGCTCCAGATACCAATGACATCGACACCGCGCTGCGCGTGATTGCCGATCATGCCCGCGCTGCTGCGTTTTTGATCAGCGAGAATGTGCTGCCTTCCAATGAAAGCAGGGGCTATGTGCTGCGGCGCCTTATTCGGCGCGCCCTCAGGTTTGCCACGCTCATGGGCGTCAGGGAGCCGATTCTGCACAAGGTTGCGGTCAAGGTAACCGAAACGATGGGCGACGCATATCCGGAATTGCGCGCAAACGCGGATTTCATTGGGCGCGTTGTGCTTGCGGAAGAGCGCAAGTTCGCGCAGACGCTTGAAAACGGCCTGCAGCTCCTTTCCGGGGAGCTCGATGCTCTTGAAGCCAGGGGCGAGAAGCTGGTGCCTGGAGATTTTTGCTTCAGGCTTTATGACACATACGGCTTTCCGCTGGATATTGTGCGCGATGTGGCGGAAAAGCGCGGCTTTGGGGTTGATGAAAAGGGTTTTGAAGAAAAGATGCTCCAGCAGCGCGAGCGGGCGCGCTCCAGCCAGAAAAAGGCTGGCCTGCTTGGCCAGGGCGGTCTGGGCGTCTTGCAGGAGGCTTGCAAGAAGCTGGTTGCCGCAGGCATCCGGACCAGATTCACAGGCTATGATTCCCTGGAAACCGATTCGGAAATTCTCTGTTTGCTCAATGAGCATGGCGAAATGGTTGAAATGCTGGAAGAGGGCGAGCGCGGCTATCTTGTTGCGGCGCAGACGCCTTTTTATGGCGAATCTGGAGGCCAGGCTGGCGATACGGGACATATCCGCTCTTCTACCGGCGCCGCTTTTGTGGAAGACGCGCTCAAGCCGGTTCCGGAAATCATTCTGCATCTTGTGCGCATGGATGCGGGCGAATTCAGCAGGGGCGGCGAAATCAGGCTGGCGGCTGATTCAGGCAGGCGCATGGCTACTGCCAGAAATCATACCTGCACGCATCTTTTGCACGCGGCGCTCAGGCGCTGTCTGGGCACGCATGTAAAGCAGGCCGGCTCCTCCGTGGACGCGGAGCGGCTGCGTTTTGATTTTTCGCATCCATCGGCATTGAGCGCTGCCGAGTTGGCAGAGGTGGAGCGCGATGTGAACCGCGCCATCATGGCTGACGCGCCGGTTTGCGCTACGGAGATGGCTCACGCCGAGGCTATCGCCAGGGGCGCAATGGCTCTTTTCAATGAAAAATACGGCGAGCGCGTGCGCGTTTTGACAATTGGCGACGACCCGGCTGATCCTGAATCGGTGGAATTGTGCGGCGGCACGCATTTGCGGCGCACAGGCGAGGCCGGCTCCTTCCTGATCACTGCCGAGAGCGCGGTCGCGGCCGGCATCAGACGCATTGAGGCAGTCAGCGGCTGGGGAGCCTATAATTATGCCATTCAGGAACGAGCGACGCTGAAGGCGGTGGCTGCGGAACTGAAAACTGGCAGCAGCGAAGCCGCGCCGCGGGCAAAGGCGCTTCAGGAGGAGCTGAAAAGGCTGCGCAAGCAGTCGGAAAAGGCGGCCGCTGCGGATGTGTCAGCTCCGGAGCTGGCGCGCAAGGCAAAAGCGGTGAACGGCATCCAGGCTCTTGGCGCTGATCTGGGTTCAATGCCAGTCAGGGCCATGCGCAAGGTTATGGACGATTTGCGCGGCCTGCTGCCCAAAGACGGGGTCATCATGCTTGCCAGCCGTGAAAATGGCAAGGCGGCATTGCTGATTCATGTTTCCAGAAATCTCCATGGCAGGCTGACTGCGCCGGATCTCATCAGGGACATAGCCGCAATCTGCGGCGGCAGCGGCGGCGGCAGACCTGATCTGGCGCAGGCCGGCGGGGACAGGCCGGACCAGATAGGCGCTGCCCTGGACAAATTCTGGCAGTTGCTGGAGGCTGGCAAGTGATTGGCATTTCCAAACTCTATTGCGGGCAGGTGGAGCCATCCGATGCCTTGCGCTATGGGCGGCATTCCGGAAAGCTGCCGTCGCATTTGCTGCAATTCTCCCGGGACAAGAAGCCGGTTGTCGTCTGGAACATGACCCAGCGCTGCAATCTCAAATGCGCGCACTGCTATGCCCAGGCAAAGGGAATGGCTGGCAGGGACGAGATCGGCACGGAAGCGGCAAGGGCCATAATTGATGATCTGGCCGCCTACGGCGCGCCGGTAATGCTCTTTTCCGGGGGCGAGCCGCTTGTGCGCGAGGATCTGACCGAGCTGGCAAGCTATGCGACAGGCAAGGGCATGCGGGCAGTCATTTCGACAAACGGCACACTGATCACGCCCGAAAAGGCGCGCGAGCTCAAGGCCGTCGGCCTGTCTTATGTTGGCATTTCCCTGGATGGCATGGAAGAGGCGCACGACCGTTTTCGCGGAGTGAAGGGCGCTTTTAAAAAGGCGCTGCAAGGCATTGAAAATTGCAAGGCCGAAGGTTTGAAAGTCGGCCTTCGCTTTACAATCAGCAAGCGCAATGTTCATGAAATTCCGGGCATTTTCCGCCTGCTCAGGGATATGGACGTGCCGCGCGCCTGCTTTTATCATCTGGTTTATTCCGGCCGCGGCTCCGAGCTGATCCGGGAAGATCTTGATCATGCCGAAACGCGCGCAGCGCTGGATCTGATCATGGATGAAACTCGCGCCCTGCATGACGCCGGGCTGCCAAGGGAAATCCTGACAGTGGATAACCATGCGGACGGACCCTACGTCTGGATGCGGCTGCAGCGCGAGGATCCGGAGCGCGCAAGGCAGGTTTTTGAGCTTTTGCAATATAATGAAGGCAATAATTCCGGGCGCGGCATTGGCTGTATCTCCTGGGACGGAAAAGTGCATGCGGACCAGTTCTGGCGCGAACATGTATTTGGCAATGTGCTGGAGCGCCCGTTTTCGGAAATATGGGAAGATCCTGAAATCGGACTCCTGCACAAGCTGAAAGACAAGAAAAGGCACGTTGGCGGCCGCTGCGCCAAATGCCGCCATCTCCAGATTTGCGGCGGCAATTTCAGGGCGCGCGCCGAGGCCTTTCACGGCGACATCTGGGCGGAAGATCCCGCCTGCTATCTAACTGATGAGGAAATCGGCATCGCCTGAGGCCGCATTTTTTCCAGGCAGGACAAATTAAATGTTGGATAATATTTTTCGCGGACGCAGATTGAGGCAATCGCCTGCGATGCGGAGCCTGTGCCGCGAAACCGGGCCGCTTCTGGCAGGGCAGCTGATCATGCCCTATTTTGTCGTGGATAATCCGGATCCTGGCTTTGCCAGGGAAATTCCGGCAATGCCTGGCCAGATGCAGCTCGGGCTGGACGCGCTCAAGGCCCGTGTGGGACGCTACCATGAGCTGGGCCTGAAAGCGCTCATTCTTTTTGGCATTCCGGCGCACAAGGATGAGCAGGCAAGCGGCGCGTATGCTGAAAACGGCATTGTGCAGCGCGCCTGCCGCATGCTGAAAAGCGAATTTCCCGGGCTTCTGATCATTACCGATGTCTGTCTGTGCGAATACATGAGCCATGGGCACTGCGGCATAATAACGGCGGATGGCGCTGTAGAAAATGACGCTACCCTGCCGCTCCTGGCCAGGACGGCGGTCAGCCATGCGCAGGCCGGGGCTGATATTGTCGCGCCTTCGGACATGATGGACGGCAGGGTTGGCTTTTTGCGCAACGCGCTTGATCAGGCCGGCTTTTCCATGACGCCGATAATGTCATACGCAGTCAAATACGCTTCCGCCTACTACGGGCCATTTCGCGAAGCGGCAGAATCCGCGCCGGCTTGCGGGGATCGCAAGTCTTACCAGATGGATCCGGCCAACTGGCGCGAAGCGATCCGCGAGGCCAGGGCAGATCTTGAGGAAGGCGCGGATATCCTGATCGTCAAGCCGGCTGGGCCTTATGGCGATATTATCAGGCTGGTGGCGGAAAATTGCGACGCGCCCATTTGCGCTTACCAGGTTAGCGGCGAGTATTCGCTCATTCGCGCCGCCGCCCAGCAGGGCTGGGTGAATGGAGAAGCTGTAATGCTGGAAAGCCTGACAGGCATCAAACGGGCCGGCGCAGGCATAATAATCACATATTTCACGGAAGAATTGCTGGACAAGGGCCTTGCAGTCAGAAACTAGGCAAGCGGCTCCCGCATGCCGGCTTGTGGCCTGGGAAGTAACGCGCTCCTGCAACCTGGCTTGCAGGCATTGCCGCGCAGAGGCGCATCCGGAGCCATACCCGGGCGAGCTGAGCACCAGCGAAGCGCTTGAGCTGATTGATTCCTTTCAGGAGGCAGGCAACCCGCTGATCATCTTCACCGGCGGCGAGCCAATGCTGCGCCCGGATGTTTATGAGCTGATTGAATACGCGTCCGGCAAGGGACTCACCTGCGCTTTCGCGCCCAATGGCACCCTGATTACGGCTGAAACGGCGGCCAGAATAAAGGCCGCAGGCGTGGAAAGATGCTCAATCTCGATTGACGGCGCGACTGCCGGCGCGCATGATGCCTTTCGCGGCATACCTGGCGCGTTTGATGCGAGCATGGCCGGCATTGAACGGCTCAGGGCAGCCGGCGTTCCCTTCCAGATCAACACGACTGTCACCAGGGACAACCTCCCGCATTTTCGCGAGATATTCGATCTGTGCCAGAAACTCGGGGCCGTCGCCTGGCATATTTTTCTGCTTGTGCCAATGGGTCGGGGCGCCGGCCTGGCTGATCAGGTCATTTCCGCCGCGGAATACGAGGCAGTACTGCACTGGCTGTATGATTTTCGCAAGACGACCGATATGCAGCTGAAAGCCACCTGCGCCCCGCACTATTACCGCATAATGCGCCAGCGCGCCCATGCAGAAAACAGGAAGGTGGACAGGCGTGAATTTGGCATGGATGCCTTTACGCGAGGCTGTCTTGGAGGCACCGGCTTCTGTTTCATCAGCCACACTGGCCAGGTGCAGCCCTGCGGTTATCTGGAGCTGGATTGCGGCAATGTGAGGCAAACGCCTTTTCCGGAAATATGGAAAAACAGCGAGATTTTCCGCAAATTGCGCGACAGGAAGGAATATGAGGGCAAATGCGGCATTTGCGAATATCACAATGTCTGCGGCGGCTGCCGCGCGCGCGCATACAGCATGAGCGGCAACTGGCTTGGGCCGGAACCGCTGTGCGCGCATACGCCCGCAAGAGGGGAAGCCTGAATGGCCGAGGAGTTTGACGCGATAGACCGCGC
>JAAUYW010000101.1 GCA_014804915.1 Desulfovibrio sp.
AATGAGCGGGAATTCGCCAAATGTTGCGCGGGCGCGGTCGCCAAAAAAGCGTCCTGCCACCATTGTGGTGGAAAAGCAGGCGAATACCAGGGCTGCTTCCTGCTGGGACGCGTTTTTGACAGAATGCAGGAGCACGCTGCCCCATTCGCCGACCGACCCTTCCGATACGTAGCAGAGCATGGCCATCAGGCCGAGGAAATAGACGGCTGCGGGGATGCGGTTTTTGGGGGAGGCTGCGGTTTTTTTCTGTTTTTCACCTTTCAGTGTATTGCGGCAGGCCCAGGGCCAGAAAGCGAAATAGGCCAGGGCCACGATCAGGAAATTCGGGAACGGGGAGAGGCCAAGGGCTGCGAAGAGGGAGCCGGAAAGGGAGCCGAGCACGCCGCCTAGGCTGAAAGAGGCATGCAGGGAAGACATGCAGAGGCGGCCGTGGCGGCGCTCAATGGCCATGCCCTGGGCGTTCATCGCCACGTCGCAGAGGCCGTTGCCAAGGCCGGCGATCAGGCAGAACGCGACAAGGTACCAGTAGCTGAAGGCAAGCGAGGCCAGGATAAGGGCCACTGTGGCGAACAGGGTGGTCGTGGCGGCGATGAGTTTGGGGCCAAAGCGCTCAATGATCAGGCCGCTTGTGAGCAGGCCGCAGAAGCCGGCGATGCCAAAGGCCAGAAGCAGGAAGCCGATCTGGGCGTCATTGGCCTGGGTCATGGCTTTCAGGGCGGGCAGGCGGCCTGTGAAAATTCCGTAGATCAGGCCGATGCAGCCAAAGAACCAGGCGCAGGCAAGGCGCTCCCTTTGAAAGCCGGACAGTTTCATGCCGTTTTGTCGCGTGGCTTGTCAGGCGTTCTGATCCAGCTGAAAAAATACTTCAGCAACGGGAACATGAAGACGACAATCAGGAAGAGGAGCATGATGGAAACAATGAAGCCCTGGTCGTCAGTCCAGACATTCATGACATCGCGGATGAATTGCAGAAAAACTGCCATTGCGGTGCAGAGGGCCGCGCAGGCATTGAACAGGGAGGTGCCCGAGGCATGGGGATTGAAGGGGGAATCCGAAGTGAGCAGTTTTTTGTCAAAGCAGGTGTAAACAAGCTCAATGGCAGTGTCGAGCTTGTCGTAAGCCTTGCGCAATGCCTCAGTGTCCGCGGCAGAGGACTGTGGAGCGGCAGTGGCGGATTTCCACCACAAAAAGGCTGAAAGCAGGAACATGGCGTCAATTAGGAAGTTCTGGATTGCTACAAACATGTCCAGGCTCCTGAAAACAGGCGTGTTGGGTTGCGGCGGCGTAAAGGCGTGATTGCCACAACTTGCGCAGCTTGGCAAGGATTTTGGAAAGGGGGCGATTTCAGAAGCGCAAGTTGACGCTAGCCGAGACTCGCGCTATTTATGAAAATTCAGTCATTTTGCCCATTTTAATCCGGAGTTGGCCAATGCGCTTTCTATCCATGTATCTTGGCCTTTGCAAACGCGCGGTGGCAGTCGCAATCCTGTTTTCCTCGCTTGTCTGCAACACCCTGGCGGCAGAGCCGGCCAGTATGGCCAGCCAGGGCCGGCCAGCGGCGATCGCGCCCGCGGCGTCGGTTTTTGCCAGCGCGCTGTTGCGGGAAAGAGCGGCCAGGGCGGATGGCGCATACACAATCACCGGCGATGCCAACCGGACTGTCACGCCTGGAGAATATTCGCAGATTATCGTCAATTCGCCCGCTGCGAGCGCCAATTCTCCCGACATAATCATTGGCCCGGGAACGGTTGTGCTGAATGGAGACGCTCCCCTGTTCAATGTGCCCATAGCGTCAGGCAACAACAGCAAGGTGGTGCTGGAGACACAATCGGATCCGGCCATTTTGAGGCTTGCGCAGGGAACGGCCACAGGCACTATCGGAGTGGGGCCGTACCAGACCAGGGCATCACTGATGAGCGCAAACAGGGACAGCCTGCTCTATATAGGCGACGGCAGCCAGAAGCAGGATCTGCCCACGGTGACAATCACAGGCAACATCAACGGAATCGGCAGAAGGGCCATTGAAAGCTACGCTGCGGAATCCCTGCTGGAAACGCAGGGCGCGAACCTGGTTGTCAAGGGCAGTATCAGCAACAACCAGTCCAGCACAATGCTGCGCACGCTCAATGCCTACAATGGCAGCATTGAAACTCAAACGGGCGGCGCGTCGGAGACCAGCACAAGCGGTTTTTATATCTATGCCTATAATGTCAACCTGAAGCCAGGCAATCATGTTTCCGCCGCAGGGGATTTTGCCGCCTCTTCGGTCGCCATACCCGGGAATGCCTATATTTACGCTGGCAACCGGCTGGATGTCATGGAGGCCATAGGCGGAGCTGGCGGCAGCATGGCCCCTGACTCCAGGCTCGAATCCGCCAAGATGGTGGTTTTGCGCGCCGGGCTTACAAAGGGCGCGGGTCTGATCAAGTCTGACACAAGATCCATTCTGACGCACGACACCTATGCCGATCATAATGTGGAGACCGCCCTTTTCCCTATCAAGCAGGGCGGGGATGATTCGCTCAGGCTTGAGGCCGGAGAGGACATTCTGCCAGGCGACACGGATGTTGACGTCATGCGCGCGGGCAGGGATGTAATCGCTGGCACTTTGACCTTCATGCGGGGAGATCCCAGCGATCCGACTGGCGCGCTGCCAGGCAGATACTTTCTGAATGGCGGCGGCGAGGGCTTTACCTACCCAAGGGCCGCAATTACCGCCAACACCATTGAAGTCAAGGGGCGGCTGCTTGCGGGCGAGCTGGACATGCCCAGAGCGACGGAAGGCAAAGAGGCCAGCCTGACCGCGGGCAATATCTGGATTACCAACAGCGCTCCGGCTGAAAACGGCTTTGAGCAGGCAAGCGGCAATCTCACCCTGGACAACGGCTCGTTCACGCTGACAAATCCGGACAATCTGGAAGTGCAGATAGGCCTTGAGGACACCCATATCGCGACTGCAACTCTTGACTACTCAAGCCTTGTAGACGGCGACATGACAGTTACGCGCAACAGGGACAGCACATTCACCACCCTGAGCGTCGGCGGGAAAGCGGCCATCAGCGAGGGCAAGCTGGGCGGCACATTGCTGAAGGCCAATGCGGCAGAATTTTCAAATCTAGCAGAAACTGGCATCAGCGATACCCTTGATGTAGCGACAGGCCTGACAATAACCGGCAATGGAGATGCGAAAGTCACGCATACGAAAGTTGGCGGCGCGGCGAGCATTGGCGGCGGAACATATTCTGGCACTGACTTTGAAGCTGACAGCGCAGTTTTTACCGGTGTCTCAAGGCTGAATCTCACAGACAGGCTGACTCTTGAAACCGGCCTGACCATGACGGACAGCGTTGCCGACAGCATTGGCTCCGCCATGGTAAATAACGGCGATGCCACGGTTAGCGGCGGCTCATACGCCGGCGGCTCGCTGAAGGCGAATAACGCCACGTTCACTGGCGTAAGCGGGGTAACCCTGAATGATAGCCTGAATCTTTCAGGCGACCTCAGGCTTGAAAGCGCTGGCGCGAGCAATATTGCCTCAGCCACTATTGGCGGCAAGGCCGCGATTTCTGGCGGCTCCTATAGCGGGGGAACATTCTCGGCAGCCAGCGCGGATTTCAGGGATCTCGATTCCCTGAGCTTGAGCGGCAACTTTGAAACTACGGCCAATGCCACATTTGAAAATGTCAAATCCGCCAATATGGCCGACATGGCAGTAGGCGGCAGGCTTTCGGTTGCTTCCAGCTACCTGACTGCCAAAACCGCCACTGCTGCTTCGGCAGTTTTTGCCAACAATGCATCTGCCGAATTTGATGATCTTACCCTGACTGGCGATGATCTCTCCCTGGTCATAGATAGCGGCTCCACGGTATTCATCAATAACGCGCTGACAGATCTCAAGGGCATTGAGGCGATTCGGGACGGCAAGCTGATCATCCACGGCTATAATGACGCGGCTATGACAATTGCTGAAATTTATATTGACAAGAAAACGGAGGTCGAAAATGAAAATGGCATTTTCAATCTGACCAAGGGCCTTTATGGCGGCAGCGATGAGGGCGAGCCTTCCAGCGCTAACTTCACGCAGCTGACTGCCGGCAAAGTTGATATAACCAATGCTGATTTGACGCTTGCAGGCATAGGCAATTATGCCAATAAGGTTGACGGGGATCTGATAATTTACAAGAACGGCGATTCAAGACTGGGCGACATAACAGTTGGAGGCTCCGTTAAGATAGATGGCGGCACGCTGGAGGCGCTTAAGCTCAGCACAGGCTCGGCTTCGCTTTCAGGCGCGATCCAGGCCAATATCAGCTCGCTTGTGATTACAGACAAGAATGGCAGCCTGAAGATTGGCGCGTCAGGCGAAGACCGCTCCACGGTTTCGGCAAACAGCGTCGATCTCAATGGCGCGCCGCTGACCGTGTATGGCGAGAGCGCCTTGCAGATCAATAGCGGCGGCGAGAATGGCGGCAATCTCTCTGCCGGCGCCATAAATATTCCTGAAAGCGGCACAGTTTCAGCCTTTGGCGATATTACGGCGGATTCAGCCGCGCTTGGCCAGAAGGGAGCGGAGCTTGCTGGCGCCAATGTGACAATCGCCAGGCAGCTTACTGAAATGCGGGGCGCGATCACGGCCACGGATGGCAATGTTACGCTTGCCGGCGGAGCCGAAGGTGTCGCAGGCTCAATTACTGCCAATGACAGCATAGTAGCCGGAAGCGCAGGAAATTACGCGGATTTGAGCGGCGATGAGCTTGCCCTGGATGCAGGCGCCAATATCAATGCCGGCGCTATCGCCGTCAGTTCGCTTGCGGCAGGCGCCAATATTGACGCAAAAGATATTACTGCCAAAAAGTTAACAGCAGGCGGCGATGTTGCTGTCAGCGCAGGCTCGCTAAATCTCACAGGCGAGGGCAGCTCGATTGGCGGCGCGCTCACAATTAAAGAAAACCGGGACAGCAGTCTTGGCAATCTTGAGATAGGCGGGCCGGTTTCCGCAAGCGGCGGCAGTCTGGCCGGCGGAAAAGTCAGCGCTGCGGCAGCGACGCTGGAGGGAGCGATTGCGGCCAATATTTCCGAGCTAGTTCTCAATGGCGCTGACAGCTTCCTCAATATCGGCAAGGCAGGCGAGGCGGCTTCAAGTCTTGTGGCAAACACGCTCAGTCTTGCTGAGGGGCCGCTCAATGTCTATGGATCCAGCACAGTAGATGTGCAAGGCGGATCTGGCGCCGGCGATCTGTCAGCTTCCAGCATTAATATTTTTCAGAATGGGAAGGTCAGCGCCTCTGGCGCGATCACGACCGATTCTGCCCAGCTTGGCCAGTCTGGCGCGGAACTGTCTGGCGCAAGCGTCAGCATTGGTCAAGCCCTGGATATGAATGGCGGCGCGGTCAGGGCGACAGATGGCGATGTTGCGCTTGGCGGCGGCGCAAAAGGGTCCGGCGGGTCAATCACTGCCAGCAATGACATTGTCGCTGGCGCCCCGGGGAATTACCAGGACCTGGGCGGCGGTCTGGATCTGGAGGCCGGCAAAAACATTGCCGCCGGAGTGATTACGGCCAACTCTCTTGCTGCAGGCGCCAATATTGACGCAAAAGATATTACTGCCAAAACGTTAACAGCAGGCGGCGATGTTGCTGTCAGCGCTGGCTCGTTAAATCTCACAGGCGACGGCAGCTCGATTGGCGGCAATCTGGTTGCGATGAGCAACGTCAAAAGCTCATTGGGTTCGCTCGAGGTTGCAGGCCAGACGCGGATGGCCAATGGCGAACTCCAGGCTGCCTCACTTGTTACCGGCAGCGCCAGTTTCGACAACATAAGGGCTGCATTCGACGAGCTTGTTCTGAGCGATGCTTCTGACGACCGTGAATTTGCGCTGACAGGCACTGGCGCGAATGGCAGCGAGGCGACGGTCGGAAAGCTGAATCTCAATGGCGGCAGCCTCAGTCTGGCGGCTAACAGCGCCGCTCCGGCAAATCTTTTTGTGGGCGGCTTCACCGCTCAGGCCGATCTCATCAACGGCAATATCGCGGTCAGCAAAAACGGCTTGCTGGTTTTGGGCGCGCAGAATGCGAATCTTTTGCAGACGCCGATAGCGATCGCATCCAGCGGCCTTGCGACATTCGCGCTGGCCCAGCCAATGCGCCTGGACAGCAGATTTGGCATTCACGTCACAGGCGCCGGAGCGGCAAGCCCTGCGTCCGGTTCAATCCGGTTTGATGCAGGCTCCCTGTTTGTGATTGACAGCCGCATGGCCAAGGCTGTTTACGCCTATCTGGGCACGGAAGACAGCATTGTGCCTTCCGCCCAGCTTTCGGAATCAAGGGGAGCCATTGGCGCGCTCAGCGCGGACAAGGCGTCAGCGCCGGCGAATGTCAGCATGGGCGCGCAAATCTATATCCGCAATCCCCAGGTCAATACAGTCATAGTAGCCCTGGGTGAAAATATCACGACATTGTATGCGGACAGTACAGGCCGAGCTGGAGATAGCGGCGCGGCTCCCTGGACTGGCGCGAATCTCGATTATGACAACAAGGACCAGGTTAAAATTACGCGCCTGGAGAATCAGTACGCTGGCCAGTTTCTTGTGCTTCCAGTCACAGATCCCGACACACCGGATACGCCAAATCCGCCGCAGCCGGACAATCCCGACACTCCGGACACGCCAAATCCGCCGCAGCCGGACAATCCCGACACTCCGGACACGCCAAATCCGCCGCAGCCAGATGATCCCGATACTCCGGATACTCCGGATAATCCTGAGCCCGGCAATCCGGAAACTCCTGGCAATCCCGGCGGTTCTGATACGCCGGAAGGTCCAGGGCTGCCGGATAAGCCGGTTCCGGATTCGCCTTCAACTCCAGTGACCCCGCATCCGGGCACAACGCATCCAAATGCGCATCCAGGCATTCATAATGTTATTGAGAACGGCATCAACAAGGGTCACATAGGCACAGAGCCACATCATCTGGTTACGCATCATGGAGCGGGTTTTATTTCCCATACCCTTGCGCACGGCAATCCGCATGAAGCCACGCGACTGCTCGAGAGCTCGTCGCGGATGATCATTCTGGGCGCAGTGCCGCAGATGGCGCTCTCTGCCAATGATGCGGCGCATAAGGCGATCAGCGGCAGGCTTGGGCCTGAAAATCTGGCCTGGCAGGGAGATGAGATGAGGGCGCGCAGTTTTGCGCTCTGGGCAGTGCCAATATATCGGGCCACGAACGCGTGGGAACTGGAGGCTGGCAGCCATGATTATGATTATCACGGCGGACTGGGCGGCGTGGCTATTGGCGCGGATGTAACCTGGGATGATATTGTCCGCGCAGGACTCGCATTCAATATTGGCGGGGGTTATTCCAAAAGCGGCGGCCAGCTGGCCGAAACCGCCAACAATATGAGCTTCTGGGGCCTTGGCGCGTACGCCGGCCTTGCGTATGGCAATTTTGGCGTCTCCGCTGATGTCGGTTTTACTTCAACATATAACAGGGTAAAGCAGGATGTTTCCGCGCTGAACAACTGGCAGGATTTGAAGACGGATGCCACAGCCTGGGTATTGAGCGCGGCCCTTGAGCTTGAATATCGCCTTGAGACAGGCTGGCTTGACGTGATTCCCCACGCCGGTTTCAAATATGATTATATCCATGTGGATGATTATGACATCACGCACCGCGGCAACACGATTATCAGGGGCCAGGAGTTCAGTCAGAATATCTGGACATTTCCGCTGGGCGTGAAGCTGGCAAAGGAGTTCAATTTCGGGAATGGCTGGCAGCTCAGGCCCGAACTTGATTTTCGCGTAACGCCTGCGGCAGGCGATATTGAAGCCAGAACAACGACCCGCTATACGGGAACGGATCTCGATATAGAGCTGCGCACCCAGACAATGGATTACATCACCTACGGAGGCTCGGCCGGG
>JAAUYW010000102.1 GCA_014804915.1 Desulfovibrio sp.
ACTTTTGGGCATCAAGCGCACTACCCTGATTGAAAAATTGAAAAAACGGGGCGTGGCCTAAGCATAATAGGAATGATTTTTGCATAACTGGGGAATGATTAATAAAACACAAAACGGCATTTGCCTTTAAGGGCAATTATATGCGCAAGTACCTTTATTTTCCCCATTTCCAAGTTCACGGCTTCTGGGTTCCCCTGGTCGCGTATCTGTTTTTCCTGTTTGCTGGCTTTTCCTGCGCTTTTGCCGCTGATGTTCCGTCGCGCCAGTCGCTGCGCAGTCCGATCAACCCGGGCGGCCCGGAGGACTGGCCCGAAACTGGCGGACTCTCCACTTCCAGCGCTCCCGCAGGCCAGGCCCATCAGGATGCCGCCCATTTGCGTCCGCCATTCGCGCCGCCTTCCGAAACGCCCATGCCTTCAGTTGAACCCGGGCCGGATGTGACCCTGGGCCATGAGCGCCCCCTTGACTCAGAAGCTCCGGCTGCTCCCCAGCCTGTCCAGGCGCCAGTTGAGCCCCCAGCGGGCGAAGTGCATGTGCCGCAGGCCGGCAGGCAGGCTGGCGGCACGGCCGCAACAACGCAGGTTGGCGCGCCAATGGGCGCAGGGCCAGCCGAAGCGCAGCAGCCGGCCGAGCGCGAAGTCATTTATGTGGATGAAGAGGGCAATCCTGTGCCAAAGCCGCCTGAGCCGGACAAGATGTTTGCCGAGGCTCAGGGCCTTATCGAGCAGGGCAAAAACGACGAGGCCCTGGCCCTGCTTGACAACATTCGCGCCATTCCGTCCCTTGCGCCAGAATTGCTGCAGAATGTGCTTTACGCCATTAGCGATTGTGTCTGGAATCGCTACCAGGACAATCCTCTTGCCGGCTATGAGCCCATCATTTCCGCTACCAACGAGGCGCTGAATGCGAATTTGCGCTCGCCGCGAGTGCCGGACGCATTGCTGCGCCTGGGACTGGCGAACATCAATGTTGGCAACCTGGGCGAAGGCCAGGGCTACATTGTCGCGCTTTCGCGGCGTTTCCCCGATTATCCGGGCGTGGCGCAGGGCTTCACGGCCCTTGGCCAGGGCCAGTTGAAACAGGGCAAGGATGCTGACGCCGAGCGCTCTTTTGGCCTTGTTCTGGATAAATATCCCGAGTCTTCGCAATTGCAGGCTGCCACGGTGGGGCTAGCCAGAGCCCTCATCAACCAGAAAAAGGATGAGCGGGCGCAAGTCATTCTGGACTTTCTCAGCAAGCGCTGGCCCCGCTATTACATAAGCGATCCTGATTTTCTGCTGGTGCAGGCCAATAACGATGAAAAAATGAAGCGCAATGACGCGGCGATGGATTTGCGCTGGCTCTACGTCAACCTTGATCCGTCGCGACCTGAAAACGCGCCGCTCCTACTGAAAATGGCAGATGAGTACATGGCCAATGGCAAGGCGGATGCGGCCAATTTCATTTATGAGGATATTGGCAGAAATTTTCCTGATTCCGCCGTCGCGCCAACTGCCAGGCGCAGGCTTGCCGAGCGCGGAATTTATGACTCGCCTTTCAAATATGAGCAGATGGAGCCGGTTTTTGCAGCTGCCGGTCAGGACTCTCTCTGGAAAATATATAGCGAGCTCGCTGATGCCTCCAGCTCTGATCAGGAAGGCATAATGGCGCGCCTCAAGCAGGCAATGTGGCTTTACTGGGACAAGCAGTACCCCGAGGCAATGGGAAAGGCCGGAGATTTCATTGATGATTATCCTGAAAATCCCGAAACTCCCGAAGCGCCGGATCTCCTCTGGAAAGCGTTTCAAAAGGAGCTGGCCCAGTCTCTCGCCGAGCAGAATTACGGCCGCATTCTCCTGCTCTGGAACGGATTTCCGCTGGTGCGGGAACGTTACGGCAAAATAGACGCTCCGCTGCGCTATGCGCTTGCAGAGGGCTGGGCGGAACGCGGCGACGATCAGAAATCATTTGAGTTGCTCGCTGAATTTCTGAAGGGCCCGATGGATCCGCAATTCGGCGAAGCTGCCTTTTCCAAATTCTTCAATCATTATTTGCAGCAGGGCGCATGGGACAAGATTCTTGATCTGGGCAAGCTGGTTCGCAACTGGAAGATGCGGCCAGAATTGCAAAACCAGCTTGATTACGCCGAGGCCCTCTCCGCCCAGAATCTCAACCTTGGCGCTTCCGCCCTTAATCGCTGGCGCGAGCTGGCCAAAAGAAGCGATATTCCCCTCTACCAGCAGGCCTATGCCACCTATTTCCTGGCAAAGGATGCGGAAAACAGGCGGGATATCCGCAATGCCTATGAGGGCAATCGCAAGGTGGTGGAACTGTTCCAGCGTCTTGCGGATGAGCGCTCGGACAAGGCTGATCCGGAAAGAATCAAGGAGGCAATGGCCTCGTTAATGGATATTTGCGAGGTGGGCAACCGCATACCTGAAGCCTTGCAATGGGTGGACCGTTATAGCGCCTATGTTGGCGAGGATTCGTCCGAATATCCAGGCTTGCGCTTTCGCGAGGCCAGGCTGCATAGAAAGCTGGGCGACAACGCTCGCGCCCAGGCGTTGCTGGAAAACATTGTTGCCAAATTTCCGGATTCCCCTTTTGCGCAGGCAGCAGGCGCGGAATTGCGCAGTTTTGATGTTTCGCGCGATTTGCAGCGCTATGTTTCTGGCGCTCCGCGCCAGGCCCAGCAGGCAGCCACAGGCTCCACCTCAGGCAACTGGAGCAGCACCACTCCCCAGTGACAGGCTGGGGCCGGAGCTGTGGGCATAAGTGCGCCCCAGTTGGGGGCTTTGCCGCAAAATTGCTTTTTGGCAGGGATTCCTGTAATGATGCGGAGGGCTGTTACGCAATGCCATGCAGAGCCTGGCTTGCCAGACGGCGCATTGGCTTCTGGAAACTTTCTCTCACTAATGAGGGTTCAAGCATTATGAAAATCCGGTTTTGCATCCTTGTGCTGGCAATAGTTGTGGCTGCGCTTTCCGGGAAGGCTTTCGCCCAGGATCTGAAAATTTTTGCGTGGCTTGAAAATGATACCATTCTTGTCCAGTGTGATTTTGACCGGGGCAGACCCGCGCCGGATGCCTCGATAACGGTTTACGACAGCGTTGACAGGCGGGAGCTGGCGCACGGCGTTACGAACAGGCAGGGGCGTTATGCCTTTCCGGTGCCAGAGGTAATCAGGCGCGGACATGGCCTTTTGATAATAGCTGACGCGGGCAAGGGCCACAGGGGTGGCTGGGCCATGGATGCATCGGAGCTTTATGCGGCTGCTTCCCTTACCGCGGGATTTGATGAGGCGGCTCTCGCGGCCCGGGGCCAGGCTCCTGGCCATGTCAGCCTCCAGACAACGCCTGTTGACGCGCCAGCAGCCCAGGGCCCGCTAACCCGGGAGCATGTGCGCGATATCGTCAATGAAGCTCTGGAGCTCAAGCTTGCTCCAATCCGCCAGCAAATGGCCGCAAGCTCTTCCTGGACGCTGCTTGCCGAGATAATCGGCGGCCTCGGCTGGATTGTCGGCCTGATCGGCATAGTTTGCTATTTCAGGGCCCGCAAATCCTGATATTTCCGATATTTGCCAGAAAGTTTATCGCCGGAGCCGGAAAGCGCAGCCATGACTCCCCAGGAACGGATTCGCAATTTCTGCATTATTGCCCACATTGATCACGGCAAGTCAACTCTTGCAGACAGGATTCTTGAAAAGACAGGCCTTGTCAGCCAGCGGGAGGCGCGCGAGCAGTATCTTGACAAAATGGACCTGGAGCGCGAGCGCGGCATAACGATCAAGGCGCAGACAGTGCGCATTCCGTATATTGCCAGCGATGGCAGGCAATACGAGCTGAATCTGATTGATACGCCCGGTCATGTGGATTTTCATTATGAGGTTTCCCGTTCTCTTGCAGCCTGCGAGGGCGCGCTGCTTGTTGTTGACGCTTCCCAGGGCGTGGAAGCGCAGACCATAGCAAATGTCTATCTTGCGCTTGACCATAATCATGAAATGGTGCCAGTTCTGAACAAGATAGATCTGCCAGGCGCGGATGTGGAAAAAGTTAAAAAGGAAATTGAGGACAGCATCGGCCTTGACTGCGGCAATGCGCTTGCGATCAGCGCAAAAAGCGGCCAGGGCGTCGAGGACGTTCTGGAGGCCATAATCCGGCATTTGCCCCCGCCCGAAGGCAATCCGGAGGGCCCGCTCAAGGCGCTGATCTTTGATTCCTGGTATGACAGCTATCAGGGCGTAGTCACCCTGTTTCGCGTTGTCGATGGCAAGATTCGCCCGGGTGACAAAATTCGCCTGATGAATTCTGGCCGGGAATATGAGGTGCTGCGGCTGGGCGTATTTTCGCCTGAAGCCCTGGATGTGCCGGAGCTTGGCGCTGGCGAGGTCGGCTTTCTCTGCGCTTCGATCAAGGAGCTTGGCCATGCGCGGGTTGGGGACACAATTACGCATGTGGACAATCCCGCTGCCGAGCCCATTGCCGGTTTCAATGATGTGAAGCCGATGGTGTTCTGCGGTCTATACCCCACAGAATCTTCTGAATATGAAAATCTCAAGGCCGCCTTGCAAAAATTGCAGCTGAATGACGCCGCATTGAGTTTTGAGCCGGAAACCTCCCAGGCTCTGGGGTTCGGCTTTCGCTGCGGATTTCTCGGCCTGCTGCACATGGAAATCATTCAGGAGCGGCTGGAACGGGAATTTCAGGTGGGGCTGATTGCTTCTTCGCCATCTGTCATTTATCGCGTTGAACTCACTGACGGCGAGATTCTGGAAATAGACAATCCGAGCAAGCTGCCCGATATGAGCCGCATCCGCAGCTTGTCCGAGCCGTATGTAAGCATGGATATTCATACGCCGCCCGAATATGTCGGCAATGTGATGAAGCTTTGCGAAGAAAAGCGCGGCACGCAGAAAAACCTGAAATACCTGACAGAAAACCGCATTGTCGCCACATACGAATTTCCCTTTGCGGAAATTGTCTATGATTTTTTTGACAGGCTGAAATCTGCTACCCGCGGCTATGCCTCAATGGATTACCAGCCGATTGATTACCGCGAATCCGATCTTGTGCGCCTGGATATCATGATCAACGGCGAAATTGTGGACGCGCTTTCCGTGATTGTGCATCGCGACAAGGCGTATTCATATGGCCGCTCTCTTGCGCTCAAGCTCAAGCGCACCATTCCGCGCCAGCTTTTCCAGATTGCCATCCAGGCTGCGATAGGCCAGAAAATCATTGCCCGCGAAACTGTATCCGCATTTCGCAAGGATGTTACTGCAAAATGCTATGGCGGAGATATTACCCGCAAGCGCAAATTGCTGGAAAAACAGAAAGCCGGCAAGAAACGCATGAAAAGAATGGGCAATGTGGAATTGCCGCAGGAAGCATTTTTGGCAGCGCTCAAGGTCGGGGATGAATAGCGGGCAGCCGATTTGAAAATTTCTTCAAATATTGCTGATAAAGCGGAGGATGTCCTTTCCGGCAATGCCAGAGCTGCGCTCATCCAGTGTGATTGCAGGAACGTCTTGCCGAAATTGCCAGAAGCCAGCATTGACCTGGTGATTACAGATCCTCCGTATTTCATTGACCGCATGGACCTGGGCTGGGATGATGGGCGTTTGGCAAACAGCGCCGCGAAAGCCGGTGTAATCGGCGGCTTGCCAATCGGCATGAAGTTTGATCGCAGGCAGGGCGCCGAATTGCAAAAATTCATGCTGCCTGTTGCGGAAGAGCTTTTCAGAGTGCTAAAGCCTGGCGGTTTCTGTCTCGTTTTCTCGCAGGCCAGACTGTATCACCGGATGGCTATGGCTTTTGATGAAGCCGGTTTTGAAATCAGGGACATGCTGGCCTGGAAGCGCGAAGGCCAGGCAAAGGCATTCTCGCAGGCGCATTTCATCAGAAAGAATTCCACACTCTCGAAAGAAGAAAAGGCAAAGCTGATTACGGAACTATCTGTCTACAAGACCCCCCAGCTAAAGCCGCAAATGGAGCCTCTTGTCCTGGCCCAAAAACCGCGTGAGGGAACGTTTGTTGAAAATTGGCGGAAATATGGGGTGGGGCTGGTTAATTTCAGCGAATCTCTCGATGGCAAATGCCCTGGAAATGTGATGGAAATCTCCAGGCATGAGCCTGGGAGGGCCAGGATAGGGCACTTGACAGTCAAGCCGCAGCGATTGATCAGCCATCTTGCGAGGCTTTTTTCACGCGCAGGAGGCATAGTGCTGGATCCTTTTGCTGGCAGCGGCTCGCATGGGGCGGCCGTTCTTGGCAATGGCCGTCGCTTTATTGGCTTCGAGAAAGAGGGCAGATATATCGGGATTGCGCGGAGCCGGCTTGCCAGTGGAGCCTGCCAGCAGGATCCTGGGAATTCCTCTGGCGCGCATGGTGGCTAACCTGATTTTTTTGCAATTGATTCAGGTATAAAGCCATAGGCTTGCCTTGAAATAACGCTTGGGTTAATCTGTATGTGCGGCGTCCTGCGGTGCGCAGCTATGGATGTTGGATGGCGAGCGGCCGTCATGGCCGGAGCAAGCGCGGCAGCATTTGTAACAAGGAAGCAGGCATGAAAAATTCACCGGCTCAGGCGGAGCAAAAGGCGCAGCCAGGCTATAATCGTAAAAGGGGCAAGCTCTCTTTTGAGCGCATGGTGGAAATGGCTGAACACATGGGGCTTGCCAATCCGCTTTTTGTCTGTCATGACCGCGCCGCGAAATCGACTACAAGCATTGCCGGCAAGGAATATCTCAATTTTTCCACTTACGATTATCTGGATATTAACGCGCACCCGGAAATCACTGCCGCAGTTGCCGAAGTGGCCGCCAAATTTGGCACTTCCGCCGGCGCTAGCCGTCTGGTAGGCGGCGAAAGGCCGCAGCACCGCAAGCTTGAAAAGGCATTCGCAGATCTCTATGAAGTTGAAGACGCCATAGTGTATGTCAGCGGGCATGCGGCCAATGTCAATACGCTTGGCTTCATGTTCGGCAACCGCGATGCCATTTTTCATGACGGCCTGGCCCACAATTCGCTTGTGCAGGGCTCGATGCTGTCTGGCGCGACCCGTTATTCCTACGCGCATAATGACTGTCACGCGCTTGAGGCGATGCTGAAAAAACACAGGCGCGATCACAAGTATGCGCTGATAGTTACCGAAGGCCTGTTCAGCATGGATGGCAATATTCCCGATCTGCCCAGACTGATTGAGCTCAAGAAGGAATATGATTGCCTGCTGATGGTTGATGAGGCGCATTCCCTTGGTGTGCTTGGCAAGACTGGGCGGGGCGTAAGGGAGTATTTTGGCATCAATCCGTCAGATGTCGATTTGTGGATGAGCACTCTTTCAAAAGCAATGTGCGGCTGCGGCGGCTTCATCGCTGGCAGCAGTGAGATAATTCATTTTCTTAAATACGGTTCGCCGGGATTTGTGTTCAGCGTTGGCATGCCGCCAGTTATCGCGGCCGCATGCGACAAGGCGCTTGAGATCATGCTCAGGGAGCCGGAACGTGTGCGCAGGCTCCAGGAAATCAGCCAGTATTTTCTGGAATATGCCAGGGTGCGCGGCCTGGATACAGGGGCTGCCCAGGGCTATGCCGTATTGCCGATAATGGTGGGCGATTCCATGGTCGCCGGCTTTTTGTCGCAGCTTCTGTTCCAGCGCGGCATCTATGTTATGCCAATCGCATTTCCGGCAGTGAAAGAAGGCACTGCGCGCTTGCGCTTCTTTATTTCGGCCTCGCATACCAGAGAGCAAATTCGCACCGCTATTGACGCCGTTGTCGAAGAACTGCCGAAAGCCAGGACGATAGTGGAAAAATACCGCCAGGGCCACCCGCAAGAGGCCTCTGCCCCCGCTTCAGACTGAGCGAAAGTGACAGCTGCGCCTGCCTGCCAGAGCTTGCCCGTGGCTTACGTTTTGCTCTGGTTCCCTCTCTCTTCAGAGACTTTTATTTTTCGCGAAGTGGAAAATCTGGCCGCGCTCGGTCTGGACGTGCGCGTTTATACCCTGTACGGCGACCGTGAAAAAGGCATTTCCGAAGCGATGCGCAATTATGGCAGGCCGGTGCAAAGAATGGGCTCAAAGGCATTTTTTGCTATCTGGGGCGCATTTTTTCGTCAGCTGCGCGCCAATCCCCGCCTGGTCTGGCGCCTGCTGCGAAGCGGCCTGTTTCGCAAAATGCGCAATCTGGAAGCGCAGGGCGAAAATCTCTGGTGCTTTATGGCCGGTTTTCTGCTTGCCGAGAAATGCCGCAAGGATCAAATTGCCCTGATTCACGCTCCCTGGGCGAATGGTCCTGCTACAGCCGCGTGGGTGGCCTCGCAGTTGAGCGGAATTCCCTTTGCATTCACAGGGCGCGCCGGAGATATTTATCCCCAGGATGGCATTTTGAGGGAAAAAGCGGAATCTGCCCTGTTTGTGCGCGTCAATAACGAGGCGAATGTGCAGTGGCTGCGCAAATTTTGTCCCCCTGACCGGCAGCAGAAAGTCAAACTGGTTTATAACAGCCTGACTTTTCCGGAAAACTCCCCTTTGCATTCCCGCAAGGCGGCTCCCCCCTACAGGCTGCTTGCAGTTGGAAGGCTTGTGCGCACAAAGGGCTTTCCCGAGCTGTTTACGGCGATTGCCAGGCTCAGGCGCGAAAAATTTCCCGTAACGCTTACAGTTGTTGGCGATGGCGCCTGGAAATCAAGGCTTGATAATTTGCGTAAACGGCTGCGCCTTGAAGAGGTCATCGAGATGGCGGGCTTCATACCCAATGACAGGCTGGCCGCGATAATGCGCGAGCATGACCTGCTGGTTGTGCCCAGCGTTGTTTACAAAAATGGCGATCGGGATGGCATTCCAAATGTGATCATGGAGGCTGCGTCGCTGGGCTTGCCCGTGGTGGCGACGAATGTCTGCGGTATTGCCGAGGTCATCAGAAATGGCGAAACAGGGCATCTTGTGCCGCAGCGCAATCCGGCGGCGCTGGCCTGCGCTATCCGCGATGCGCTGGAACATCCGGCCCAAACGCGCCAGCTGGCAGCCAATGCAGGGCGGCTTGTAAGGGAAATGTTCGATTCCCGCAAAAACACGCAGGCCCTGAAAGCTCTTTATCTTCAGGCTCTTGGCAGGGATGGTGGCAATGCCGGCCAAGCTTGATGTGGCAATCAGCCTGGATGTGGAAGAGGAAGGCCTGTTCCGTGGCCAGTATCAATGCCGCGACGTGACAGTTCGCAATGTTGCCTGCATTTCGAAACTGGCGCCGCTTTTCGAGCGCGGCGTGCGGCCCACTTTTTTTTGCGCCTATCCGGTATTTCTTGATCCTGAAGCGCGGCGGGCGCTGGAGCAGGCGCGCCAATACGGGGAAATAGGCGCGCATCTGCACCACTGGAACACGCCGCCAGTTGTGCAAAATATACCTGACTCCGGAACCTTGCCGCAAGTGCCCTCTTTTCAGCTGCCCCTGCAATGTCTGGAGGCCAAGCTGGAGCATCTCCTGCGTGAATGCGACAGCTTCCTTGGCAGTCCCTGCCGGAGTTTCCGGATGGGACGGTGGGATCTGCATGGCGCTGTCTTTCCGTTGCTTGCAAGGCGCGGGATTCAGGTTGACGCTTCGGTGCGTCCCCTGCACAGTTATGAAAGTAAAAACTCCGGGCCGGATCATTTTGACGCTCCGGCCGATCCCTACTGGATTCCAGTAAATGGCAGCCGCCTGCTTGAAGTGCCATTGACAGTTGCGCCGCTTTTTGCGCCGCTCGCGCATATTCCGCATAAATACGCCTGGGGGCGCCAGCTTCGCGCCAGCTTGCGCCACTGGGGGGCTTTGGCAATTTTGCCGGTTGAGCAGCCCTTGTGGCTTATGAAAATGGCTGCGAATCTTCATGTCAATTCTGGAGGCTCCACACTCTCCATAGCCTGGCACAGTTCTGACCTGATGCCTGGCGGCAATCCGCGGCTGCCTGATGATGCGGCCGTCAACCGCTTTCTGGCCAGGATAGGCCAGTTTCTGGACTGGCTTGAAAGCAATTTCAGCGTGAATTATGTAACAATGACGGAACTGAAAGACAGGGCAAGAATTCAGGCTGCGCGTTGCCAGCGGCCTGCGGACTGGATCTGGGCGCCGGAGACTGAAAATGCCGGAAACTGAGGGCGCGCTCGCAGCCGGTCAGCCGCATCTTGCCATTGTGCTTTTATGGTATCCCCTTTTTACGCAGCCATTTATTTTCAGGGAAGTGGAGAGCCTGGCAGCCAGAATGCCTCTGGAAGTCTATACGCTTTATGGGAGAAACCTGCGCCATTGTTCAGGGGAGATGAAAATGGCGGCTGGCCGCTGCCATGCGTATGGCTCCGCAAAGGTCGGCCAAATCTGCTGGGAAGCCCTGTGCCAGGTCATTCGCCAGCCGCGGGTCATCTGGAAACTGTTCAGGCGCAGTTTATGGCGAAAATGGACCAGTCTGGAAGTGTTTGGCGAGAATCTCTGGGCTTTTTTGACTGGAATTTCGCTGGGCAGACGCTTCCGCGAGGATGGCATCGACCTGGTTTACGCTCCCTGGCCGCGTGGGGCGGCTACCGCGGCCTGGGTTGGCGCCACGCTTGCGGGACTGCCATTTGCAATAGCGGCGCGGGGAGACAATCTGGAGCCGGCTGATCCGGATCTGGCGGACAAGCTGGCAGCGGCTGTTCTGGTGCGTGCTAATAACGAGGCTGACAGGAAGCGGATTGAGTTATTTGACTGCGGCCAGGCAAAAGGCAAGACCGCCCTGGTTTACAACAGCCTGACTTTGCCCGGGCCCAAACGCCGCGAGGCGGGAATGCATTCGCCCCTGCGCCTGTTGAGCCTGGGCAGATTCGATGTCACAAAGGGTTTTGATGTGCTTTTGCAGGCTTGCGCCATTCTGAAACGGCAAGGCCTTGATTTCAGGCTGACTCTTGCCGGGGGCGGAGGCAAGGTAATGGGCCTTGGCGCCATGACAGGCACCCTGAAGGAAATGCGCAGGGGGCTTGGCCTTGAGGGCGATGTGGAAATGCCTGGCCTGATTTCCCATGATGATCTGCCAGACCTGCTCGCCAGCCATGACATTTTTCTCGCGCCCTGCGTAATTGATTCATCCGGCCGCAGGGATGGCATTCCCAATACCGTAATTGAAGCTCTTGCAGCCGGGATGCCGGTTATTGCAAGTGATATTAACGCATTGCCGGAAGTTGTGCGCAATGGCGAAACTGGCGTCCTCGTGCCGCAAAAGGATCCGGCCGCTTTGGCAAGGGCAATCGCCGACTTGTCCGAAAGGCCGGATGAGGCTGCGAAGCTGGGCAAAAATGGCGCGCGCCTGGCGGCTGAACTGTTTGACGCCGAAGCCAATGCCGCAAGGCTGGCCGAAATGTTGGGAAAAGCCGCCAGCAGGGAAGGGACAGGATGTGCGGGATAGCGGGCCTTTGCCGGCTTGATGGCAAGCCGCTGCCAGCAGGCGCGGCGCTGGCAGTGAAGGCTATGACGGATGTGATGGCGCATCGCGGCCCGGATGGGGAAGGCCAGTGGCAGGAGGGTCCGGTCTGCCTTGGGCACAGGCGCCTGTCGATCATTGATATCGCCGGCGGCACGCAGCCAATGCCAGGGCCGCACGGCAAGAGCTGGATTGTGTTCAATGGCGAGATTTATAATTTTCGTGAACTGCGCAAGCTCCTGGAAAGCCGCGGCCTGATATTCCGGAACAATTCTGATACAGAAGTAATTCTGGCGGCTTACGCAGCCTGGGGAGTGGACTGTCTGGAACGGCTTGAGGGCATGTTCGCTTTTGCGCTTTGGGATTGCGAGAAAAGGCGTCTTTTTTGCGCCCGCGATCATTTTGGCAAAAAGCCTTTCTATTATTCGCTCCAGAACGGAATTTTCGCATTCGCCTCCGAGCTGACAGGTCTGGAGCAGCTTGAAACGGCCTGCAAATTCGCAGACTGGTCCTTCAGCGTTTCGCCGCAGGCGCTGATGCGTTATCTAGCTTATGAATATGTGCCTGCGCCGCAGGCGATCTACAGTGAGGCCAAGGTGCTCGAGCCGGCGCACTATCTGCTGCTTGAAAACGGCAGCCTGCAAACGCGGCGCTACTGGGACTTGCCGGCGCCTGCGTCCAGCTGCAGGGAAAGCGAGCGGGAACTCTGCGGCCAGCTCCACGCCCTGCTTGATCGCGCCGTGCAGGCCCGCATGGTCAGCGATGTGCCGCTTGGCGTATTTCTCTCGGGCGGAATTGATTCCACAATAGTCGCAGGGCTCATGGCCGCGCATTCCAGTCAGCCAGTGCGGACATTTTCCATAGGGTTCACAGAAGCGAGTTATGATGAATCCCGCTATGCCCGCATTGCGGCAGAGGCCTATCATACTGATCATCACGAAAGAATTCTCTCCGCTGCTGAATGCGCTGACGAATTGCCTGGCATAGTGCGCAGAATGGATACGCCGATGGCGGATGCCTCCTGCGCCCCAACCTGGCTGCTTTCCGGCCTGGCGCGCGAGAATGTTACAGTTGCCCTTGGCGGCGATGGCGCGGATGAGCTATGGGCCGGGTATGAGCATTATATCGGATTCAGAATCGCGCTCTGGTATAACGCACTGCCGGCCTTTTTGCGCTCCCTGGCCGGCAGGCTGGCGACCCTCCTGCCAGAATCGGCAGGATACATTAATCCCCGTCTTGCGGCACGAACATTTCTCGCTGGCGCGGCAGCTCCGGACTGGCTTCGCGTCCAGACCATGCTTACTGCCATCAGCCCGGAAATGCAGCGCCAGATTCTGGCTCCTGGCTGGCCTGGCCCTGGCGGCGTTCCTGGGCCGGAACAGCTCTTTGCGCCGACGCGGAAGCAGTTCGAGCACTGGCAGCCAATGCAGGCGGCATCGCCGCTGGCCCGGGCTTTCCATGTTTATTGCAGGCAATTTTTGCTTGATGACATCCTGGTCAAGGTTGACCGCTGCTCCATGCTCCATTCCCTGGAAGTGCGCGCGCCTTTTCTGGACAGGCATGTCGCGGAATTTGCCGCGCGGCTGCCCCTTGATTACAAGCTTCGCGGTTTCAGGCGCAAATATTTGCTGAAAAAGGCATTTGCGAAGCTGCTGCCTGCCGCGATTCTGAAGCGCAACAAGCGCGGCTTCCAGATACCGGTCGCCGCCTGGCTGCGAGGCAGATTGAAACCGCTGCTGCTGGAATTCGGATCCAGGGATTTCCTCGAGAAACAGGGGATCTTTGATTATCAGGGCGTCCGGAAAATCATGGCTGCGCATTTTTCGGAAAAAGCGGACATGCGCAAGCCGCTCTGGACATTTCTGGTATTGCAGCTCTGGCTTGAAAGCAGGCGCGGTCGCTTGCGGCCCTGATCGCGCCCGCTTTTTGTTGTTCAGCCATTGCGCTGCTTCAATTCTTCCTGGCTGATTGGCGCGCAGCCGGCTTTGGCCAGAACCTGCGCGGCCTTGTCGATATCAGCATCGCGCACGCGAAAGATTACATAGGCCCGATCCTGCTGCCTGCCCACAAAAGCGTAAAGATATTCAATATTAATTCCGGCCTCGCCAAGCGTGTCCAGCGCTTCGGCAAGACTGCCTGGCGCATCCTTGAGCGGCACTGCCAGCACTGGCGTGATCTTGAACACATAGTTGGCTTCTTTCAGCGCCAGGGATGCCTTGTGCAGGTCGCTGACGATCACGCGCAGGATTCCGTAATCTTCCACATCGGCTATTGAAAGGGCGCGCAGGTCTATATTTCTTTCACGCAAAAGGGAGGCAAAGGCCGCCAGGGATCCGGGCCTGTTCTCAATGAAAACAGAGAGCTGGTTTACAGTCATGGATACGGCTCCTAGATTTTCCGGTTATCTATTATTCTCGCTGCCTTGCCTTCGCTGCGCGTAATCGACTTTGGCGCGACCAGTTTCACTGCCGCAGTGATGCCCAGCATGGCCTTGAGCGCGTTTGCCAGCTCCTTTTCCCGGGCTGCGACTTCGCCAAGATTGTCAGAAAACATCTCCGGAGTCATTTCCACGCGCACTTCGAGGCTGTCAGTATTTCTCACGCGCTCGACAACCAGCTGGTAATTGGCCGGATAGCCCTTGTTGATCAGCACTGTCTCGATCTGGGATGGGAAGACGTTGACGCCCTTGATAATCAGCATGTCATCGGTTCTGCCCATCAGGCGGGCCATTTTTACGTGCGTGCGTCCGCATGAGCAGGGCTTGCGCGAAAGGCGCGTCAGATCGCGCGTGCGGTAGCGAATCAGGGGAAACGCCTCCTTGTTGATGCTTGTAAAAACAAGTTCGCCCACTTCGCCTTCCGGCAACACCTCGCCTGTTTCCGGATCAATGATTTCAGCGATGAACTGATCCTCATTGATATGCATGCCTGTTTGCTCGCTGCATTCAAATGAGACGCCGGGGCCGCAAAGCTCGGTCAGGCCGTAGATGTCATGCGCCCTGATGCCGAGGCTGTTTTCTATATCGCGGCGCATTTCATCGTTCCAGTCTTCGGCGCCGAAAATGTCGGCTTTCAGTTTTATCTTGTCGCGCGCGCCTTTCTCATGCACTGTTTCGGCTTTGTAGGCGGCATAGGAGGGCGTGCAGCAGAGAATGGTGGAGCCGAGATCGCAGAGAAACTGCACCTGGCGCTCGGTATTGCCGGAGGACATGGGCAGCGTGAGGGAGCCCACCATGTGGGAGCCGCCATTCAGGCCAGGGCCGCCAGTAAAGAGGCCATAGCCGTAGCAGACATGCACGACATCTTCCTTGCCGCCGCCTGCGGCCACAATCGCGCGCGCGCAGCAGGAATCCCAGGCGTCCAGGTCGTTCTGGGTGTAAAAGGCGACTACGCGCCGGCCGGTTGTGCCGCTTGTGGACTGGATGCGCACGCAATCCGCCAGCGGCCTTGCCAGCATTCCGTAGGGATAGGCGTCACGCAGATCGTCCTTTGTCAGGAAGGGCAGCCTGGGCAAATCGTCCACGCCTTTTATGTCCTCTGGCTTGACGCCTTTTTTGTCCATGAGATTTCGGTAATAGGGCACATTTGCATAGACCCGGGCTACTGTTTCCACAAGCCGCCTGTTTTGCAGGTCAAGGATTGTCTCGCGATCCGCGCATTCTATTTCAGGCTGAAAGTAGTTTTCCATTGGCGCCTCCGCTTCAGGGCCAGTAGATGTCTGTCGCAAATTTGCCAGAATGTCGTCCATCTGGCCAAATCCGTTTTATTTTTCATCTGTCATGCTAGCAGAAACGTCGGCATTATGCAAAAATGCCGCAGTGTTTTTTTTGTCCTGCTGCTTTTGCCTGCGCAGGGCGCGCAGCTCTTCGCGAATATCCCGCCATTCCGGCAGTCCCCAGGTTTGGGCATGCCTGTCTGCGCAGACGCGCATGGTCATGCCTTCTCCTTCCCGGATGTCCACTGCGCTGCCTCCATGCCGCGTTGTGCAGGAAGCAAGTATTTCCGCTGCTTCGCGCAATTTCTCCTGAGGCCAGGATTTGCCTTCCCTGCACAGGGCCAGCGGCCCGGGAAAGGGCAGGCGCAGAATGGCGTCGCTGTCCATTTTCGCAGCCATTATTTTCTGGTTATCCTGCCGGTTGCGGCCTATGCAGACCCAGTGCCTGAAGCCGTCGCGATGATCAGCGAACATGCGGCCAAGATTCGCGAGGCTGAAATCTTTTGCCAGCTCGGCAACTGTCCGGCTGCCGGCATTATTTTGATGGCGCTTGAGAATTACCCAGTAGCGCCTGCTGTTTTCAATTTCTGTAAGGCGGCAGCCGCCTGCCGGAGTCGGAATCTCTTCGATTTCGAGCTCTTTTGCGAGCTGAAGCTGGGCATTTCGTCCGCGTCCTGAAATTGAGGGCAATTTTTCCAGGTTCACGAGCGCGCTGACGCAGCCCGGGGCAGGGGGGCAATGCCTCGCGCAGAGGGGGCGCAAAAGCTCGTTCTGGCAGCCGCTTTCCCTGGCGATTATGTTCATTGCGTCTGGCCGCTGCGACATGGGCCGCTGGCCGCTAACTTCTCCGGTGGCTATAAATTTGGCGCCTGTGGCAGCCATTATTTCACGCGCGGCGCGCAGCAGGACTATTTTGCAATCTATGCAGGGATTGAGCGTTTTTCCTGTGCCATGCGGAGGGGAATTGACGAGCATGGTTATGAAATCCCTGCTCGCGTCAATAGCGCGGATCTTCAGGCCATGGACTGCTTCCCAGTGGCGGATTTTGCCCGGAGAGCCAAAAAATGGCGAAAAAAAATGCAGACAGAGGGGATGAAGGCCCTGCTCCTGCAGCAATCTGGCTGCCAGGATGCTGTCCAGGCCGCCTGAAAAGAGCACAAGACAATCAGGAGTGTTTGACATGGCTTTTTTTAAGCGCACTGGAGGCATGGAGCAAGCAAAAACTGGTTTAACGCAGGGGCAAAAATTGGCATTTAATTGAGATAAAGTTGATGAAAAGTCTTGAAAATTTCATGAAAAAACAGGGAAATATAGGCAAAATTGGTAAAATTTGCGCCCATAAGGCCTAAATTTTTTTTCTTTACCAGATAAGGCTTGCGATTTTTTCTAAAGGCGGCTATTGCTACTTCAGCAGCCATTGCCAGAGGCGGACAGGAAGGGCCCCTGCTGGCGGGTTTCAAGAAATCATATTTTGGGAGGCATCATGAAAACTCTGCGGTATCTTGCCCTGGCGGCGGTTATGGTTCTGGGCCTTGCGGTCGCGGCCACAGCCGCAGCGCCGACTTGCAACAAAAAGGTCAACAGTTTTGATTTCGTTGTGGACTATTCAGGCTCCATGATGATGCAGAACAAGCAGCTGAAGCTTGACAAGATTGTCGTGGCCAAAAATGTCCTGCAGCGCATCAATTCTTCGATTCCCGCTCTGGACTTTAATGGCGGCTTGCACACCATCACCCCGAATGGCGTGATTATCCCCCAGGGTCCCTGGGATCGCGCAGCCATGGGCGCAGGCATTGACCAGCTCAAGACCGGTTTCCCGATTTTTGGACGCATGACTGGCATGGGCGACGGCCTGCAGAAGTATGAGCCATTCATTTCCGCAATGCAGGCTCCTTCTGCCATTATTCTGGTAACCGATGGCGACAACAACCGCGGCATTAACGTAGTTGACGAGATTCGCCAGCTTTACGCCAGCCAGCGTGATCTTACTGTGCATATCATTTCCCTTGCCGATAATGCGAAGGGCGAAGCCATTATCAAGGAAATCGCCGCCCTTAATCCCAACTCGGTTGTTGTGCGCGCCGAAGAGCTCGCCACCAGCGACGCGGCTGTTGAGCGCTTTGTGCTGGCAGTATTCTGCCAGGATGAGGACGTGATCGTGCTGCGCGGCGTGCACTTCGCGTTCAATTCCTATGCTCTTGACAGCAAGGCCCAGGGAATTCTGAATGAAGCAGCCACAATCATCAAGGAACATCCGAATCAGAAAGTCATCCTGAAGGGCTGGACAGACTACATTGGCTCCGATGCCTACAACAAGCGCCTGTCCCAGAACCGCGCCAATTCTGTGAAGAATTACCTTGAAAAGCAGGGCATTCCAGCCAGCCGCATGACTGCTATCGGCTGCGGCAAGTCCTTCAAGTATGACAATCATACTGAAGAAGGCCGCTACATGAATCGCCGTGTTGAGATCTCATTTGAATAATTCCTGAGCAAGCGAGTTTTTCGCAGGGCCGGAGTCCACGGGCTCCGG
>JAAUYW010000103.1 GCA_014804915.1 Desulfovibrio sp.
ATGGAAGATCTTCTGGCGGAATGCAGAGGCCGGATTTCGAAGGGAGAACGGGTGCTGGTAACGACGCTGACCAAGCGCATGGCCGAGGATCTCACGGAATACTGCTGCAACATGGGAGTTCGCGCCCGCTATCTTCACTCGGATATTGACACTCTGGAGCGGATGCAGATCATCCGCGCCCTGCGCAAGGGCGAATTTGACGTTCTTGTCGGCATCAATTTGCTGCGCGAGGGGCTGGATATTCCCGAAGTGTCGCTGGTCTGTATCCTGGATGCAGACAAGGAGGGTTTTCTGCGCTCTACCGGCTCCCTGATTCAGACTTTTGGCCGCGCTGCCAGAAATGTGAATGGACATGTGATTCTCTATGCCGATGCTGTCACAGCTTCGATGAAGGCGGCAATGGAGGAGACAGGAAGGCGGCGCACGAAGCAGATGGCCTGGAATAGCGAGCATGGCATTATTCCAAAATCAACCACCAAGAGCCTGGAATCGCCGCTGGATACGCTTTATGCAGGAGAGCCTGGCAAGCCGCGCGGCCGAGGCCGGAGTCGGGCGAAAGCCGATCTTGATTTGCCGGCGACAGTTGAGGAAACAAACGCGCTGATAGCGAGCCTTGAAAAGGATATGCGCCAGGCCGCGAGAGATCTTGAATTTGAGCAGGCGGCAGAATTGCGGGACCGGATTCGCGCCCTGCGCGCCCGCATGATCGCGCTGCCGGCGTAAGGAAAAAAATGAAAGCTGATGAAGCAGTGAAAAAGCGCGCGCGGGAGCTTGCCGAGCAGCTCAATCGCCATAATTATCTGTATCATACCCTGGACGCGCCAGAAATCAGCGATGACGAATACGACGCGCTGTTTCGCGAACTCAGGGATCTGGAGGAGAAATGGCCGGAGCTGGCTACTCCTGATTCGCCGACAGCAAGAATTGGCTCGGGAGTGCTGCCCGGGCTGGAGCGCAAGCGGCATACGCAGCGAATGTATGGCCTGGACAATGTCTTCTCGGCGGAGGAATGGCAGGCTTTTGTCGAGCGAATTCAGCGACTCTGGGCAAAAGAGGGCGAAGGCGGACTTGAAACGGCTTTCTGGTGCGATCCCAAGCTGGATGGCCTGGCTGTGGAGCTTGTCTATGAGCAGGGCAGATTGACGCAGGCCCTGACGAGGGGCGATGGCGAGAGCGGCGAGGTGGTAACCGCCCAGGCGCGGCTTATTCGCAATCTGCCGCTTGTTTTCATGGGCGCCGGCCCGTGGCCGGACATGATTGAGGTGCGCGGCGAGGTTGTCATTTTCAGAAAGGATTTTGTCGAGCTGAATGAGCGGCAGGCCAGGCACGGCCTGAAAATTTTCGCCAATCCGCGCAATGCCGCGGCAGGCACACTGCGTCAGCTTGATCTGGAAGTGGCTGGCTCGCGTCCGCTACGTTTTCTGGCCTATGGAATTGGCGCGGTAGAGTGGGGATCAGCAATCCCATGTGAAACCCAGGCCGGGCTGGCAGAAAGGTTCAGCGCCTGGGGACTGCAGATTCCGCCTTCCGGCAAACTCTGTCTGACTCCGTCGGATGTGGTAGAGTATGTGGAATGGGCCCGTGTCAACAGGGATTCCTTTCCAATGGAAATTGACGGCGTTGTCGCAAAGCTCAATTCGCTTGCTGCGCAAAGGAAAATCGGCTTTACCGGGCGGGCGCCGCGTTTTGCTGTTGCATTCAAGTTTCCGGCCCTGGAAGCCGAAACCAGGCTCCTCAATATCGAGATTCAGGTAGGTCGCACAGGCGCGCTGACTCCAGTGGCGATTCTTGAGCCGGTGCCAGTCGGCGGCGTGATGGTTTCGCGCGCCACATTGCATAATGAAGACGAGATCAGGCTGCTTGATCTGCGCATTGGCGACATCGTGCATGTGCGCCGCGCAGGCGATGTGATTCCGGAAGTTACCGGACCTGTGCTCTCCAAAAGACCTGAAGACGCGCGTGAATTCCGGTTTCCGGGCGTATGTCCGGCATGCGGGCAGCCCGTGCATCGCGAGCCGGATGAAGCTGTGTGGCGTTGCGACAATCTTGCCTGTCCGGCGCGCAATCTGCGCACAGTCATGCATTTTGTATCCAGCGCAGGCCTTGACATCAAGGGTCTTGGCGAGAAATGGATAGAGCGGCTGATTGATGCGGGCATTATCAGGTCGCCTGCTGACACGCTTTATCTCAAGGCTGAAGATTTGCAGGATTTTGAGCGCATGGGGCCTGTGCTGGCAAACAAGTTTGTGGAATCCGTGCGGACTGCGGTCAGGAATGCGACACTGGCCAGGCTGATCGGCGCGCTTGGCATCCGTCTGGTTGGCGCCCATGTGGCGCAGAATCTTGCGGCGCATTTCCACGATCTTGGCGAAGTGGCTGCCGCAAGCCGCGAAGAATTGCTGGCTGTGCCTGATGTTGGCCCTGAAGTGGCCGCTTCCATAGCGGATTTTTTTGCCACTCCCGCGAACAGGGAAACTCTTGCCAGAATGCGGGCGGCCGGATTGTGGCCGGTTTCCCAGGAACATGAGCCAGCGGAGGGGCCGCTGTCAGGCAAGAGTGTGCTTTTTACTGGCGTTCTGTCCAGGCCGCGCTCCTGGTTTCAGGAACGGGCGGCTGAAGCTGGCGCGAAACTCGCAAGCAGCGTCGGCAAGGGCCTTGATTATCTGGTGGCAGGGGATAAACCAGGCTCCAAACTGCAAAAGGCGCAGAATCTGGGCCTGAAAATTCTCAATGAAGAGCAATTTCTGAATCTCTTGAAGGAAGGGGAAAATGGCTAACAAACCCCTGGGCATAGTGGTGCTGGGCGCTGCCGGGCGCATGGGAAAAACAATCTGCAATCTTGCCAGCGCGGAGCCAGGTTTTGAGCTGGCTGGCGCTGTTGACAGAAGCGATGCGCTGGCAGGGCTGGAAAGCCTCGACGTGCCAGTGTCCCATAAGCTGGAAGCAATTCTGAATGGGCGCAGGGATGTCGTTGCGATTGATTTTACCTCGCCGCAGGCGACCCTTGAGAATCTGGCTGCAGCAACTGAATATGATTGCCCGGTTGTAATAGGCACAACCGGATTTTCGGAGGCGCAGAAGCGCGAGCTTGAGCAATACGCAGAAAAGATTCCCTGCCTCTGGTCAGCGAACATGAGCATTGGCGTAAATGTGCTGATGAGACTGCTGCCCGGTCTGGCCTCCGCTCTTGGCCCTGCCTATGACATTGAAATGAGCGAGATCCATCACCGTCACAAGAAGGACGCTCCGAGCGGCACCGCGCTCATGCTGGGCGAGGCGCTTGCAAAAAGCAGGGGCTGGGATCTGGCAGAGACCCGCATTTCGTGCCGGGATGGGCTGATTGGCGCAAGGCCGGAAAAGCAGATTGGCATTCAGGCGATTCGCGGCGGCGATGTGGTGGGCATTCACACAGTTTATTTCCTAGGCCCTGGCGAGACCATCGAACTCAGGCACCAGGCGGAATCACGGGAAAACTTCGGCCAGGGCGCGCTGCGGGCCGCCAAATGGCTGAGCGGCCAAAAGCCTGGCAGGCTTTATTCCATGCAGGATGTGATCGCGGACGCACTGTCTGGTTAGCAGGGCAGGGGCAGGGGGAAAGATATAGCAGCATTAGTTAGTTGACACTCTCATATTTCTGTCTGTCCGCCAGCCAAGATGATATTGATGCTTTGCAAATACTTGTCCAATGGCGGAAGCTGACGAAACGATAAGCCAGAAAGACAAATCCAGGAGGCTCAAAAAATGGGTGGAGCTAGATCCCAGGCCGAAAAAATGCTCAAGCTTGGTGACATGCTCCGAGATGGAATAGGATGTGTCCGGGATTTCAAAGCTGCTTATATATTACAAACAGGCTGCGGAGGAAGGCGATCTTTATGCCCAGTTCAGGCTCGGTGAGATGTACGAAAAAGGCGAGATTTAATGTATCGGTTTAACTCGATTTTATCCTTTACCAAATTATATATGTGTGTTCAAAATTTCTATGATGGCTACAAGGAAGAAGCACATGCCGCAAATATCTGCTGAAAAATTGTTCGAGCAAGTATTCGCGCAGGCAGGTTATGCAGGCTGCGGATTGCGAGATGGCGTAAGGGAGGTCCTGCTCCGCCATGCCGAGGATTTGGCAAGAGAGACGGGTCTTAAGGAGGCTTATGACTGCGCAAGGAAATTCATCCCTCTGGAGTGGCGAGTAGACTATGAACCGTCGATGGACGGGCATTTGCCAAAAATTCCCGCGTATACGCGCGCAAGGGGAAACGGCGCCGCTGCCCTTTCGGCCGTCGTCGGCGGAACTGCCAATGTCATGGAATACCTGGAGCTTGTCCAGACTGGCTCGATGCGCCCTGATGAGGCGATGATCAAGATCATCGGCGAAACCATCACATCTGCGGCGGACAGCGCAATCAAGGCTGCGGGAGATTCTGCAATGCAAATGCTGGTCGGCAAGCACGGCACCCTGGATAACGCGATGCGGGATCTTGCCCGGCAAGGCATGGATGCCCTGCTGGAAAATCTGCCAATCGGGCAAGGTAAACAGCAGCTTGTGGAGTATCTGAAGCTCCTGATTGACGTGGGACGCGGAAAGGCCCCAGCTGATAAATTGCTTGAAAAGGCTTCTGCGCTGCTCCTCAAGACGACCGGCAGCCCAGACGGAAGGATTGTTAAAATCGCAGGTAAGGGCGCGGTCAATATCGTCAAATCTAAATTCCCCAAATTGCTGTCCATGCTGCCAAAGCATCCCGCCATTCTCTCGGCCGGGGTTGTCGTCGCCATCGCCGGCGCGATTGCGGTGAAGAATTGCATCGAAAGGCCGTATCGCGATCTTGTGCGCAACACTGAAAGCCTGAACGAGGCGGCCATGGAACTGGAGCGCGTCTCGCAAAGCATGCTCAGGGGGCAGGCTCTCTTCGGGAAATTCCTGGAATCCGACGCGCAAATGGAAGCGCAGCTCCAGAAGCAGATGGCACGCATCGATCTGGCGGGCCGGAAAGCCCATGAGGCCATCCTTAAAATCTAACGCATCCGAAGGAAGAAATGCTATGTCGAATCTTTCCATGACCGGGGCCGAGGAAGAAGCCCTTGACGCAAAAGTGAGCCAGATGCTCGACTGGGCCAGGACGCGCCAGGCGGAGGCGGAACAGCTCGCGCTCGATTCAGCGCGGCTCATGGCCTGCACGACCGACCGCCTTGATCGCATGAAGAACCAGGGCTTTTTCAGACGCTGCTGGAGCCGCTTCAGCGGCGAGGCCGGCGCAATGGAAAGGGCCAACATCAACGATGTCGTCCGGATGCAGAAGACCGCTTTCCGCTATGTGAACATGCTTCAGGAACAGCAGCTTCTCATGGCCCATTCCCTGCTTTCGCTCAAGAACAACCTGAATTCGCTGGCCGTCAGGGAAGAGGAAACGCGGAATCTGATCACGATGCTTGCCCAGCGGACGCTGGAGCGGTTCGAAAGCCTTGAAAGCCGCGTGGATCAGCTGGAGATCTCAACGAGCCTGCAAGGCTGGCTTCTCGGGCTTGAGGAGCGCGACTATGATGAGAAATATCCCACCGAGTATATGCGCCTTTTACGGGTCATAAACGACTTTTACCAAATAAAGGGCGATTCCTGGAACTATAACGATCTCATGTTCATGCGCAAGGCCATCCGAACGGTTGGGCTGAATCCCAAGCAGAAGATCTCTTTGAATGCGTTCATCGACAAGCTGGTGGATGAAATCCAGAGCGATGGTGTCGGCTTTGACGCATACAGCGCCGCAATCTCGATGTTTAAGCCGCAGGGCATCGAGAACTACAGCAAATACGCGATCGAGAATGTCTCGTCGCCTGTGTTCGTCGCCATCCATGGCTTGAACACGCAATATATGGACAGGCTCGATATGGTCGAAGAGCTTC
>JAAUYW010000104.1 GCA_014804915.1 Desulfovibrio sp.
CAATTCACAGCCTCAAGAACTGATTGCGCATATTCTGAAAATGCTTAACTGGCGGTCATGGAAAGACCAGATCCAGATACGATTCCGCTCTCGCCAGGCGTATATTTATACAAGGATGCCAGGGGCAAGGTTATTTATGTAGGCAAGGCGCGGGTGTTGCGCAGGCGGGTGCTTTCCTATTTCCGCCCCCATGGCCTCTCTGCCAAGACTTTGGCCATGATCCATCGCGCCCAGTCTGTCGATTTTCTGGCCACCACTACGGAAAAAGAGGCGTTGCTGCTGGAGGCCAGCCTGATCAAGAAGCATCGTCCCCATTACAATATTGTCCTGCGGGATGACAAGCAGTATGCGCTGTTCCGGTTCAATACAAGGCATGATTTTCCCAGGCTGGAAATCTGCCGCCGCACCCGCCGCGATGGCGCAAAATATTTTAGCCCCTTTACTTCTTCTCTGGCTGCCCGTGAAACATGGAAGCTCCTGCATCGCGCCTTTTCACTGCGCCGCTGTTCTGACCGGATGATGAAAAACCGCGTCCGGCCCTGCCTTTATCACCACATGGGCCAGTGCCCGGCTCCGTGCATGGGCCTGGTGGACAGGAATGAATATCACAAAAGCGTGCGCCAGGTCTGCGATTTGCTGGCAGGGGATTCGGCGCCCCTGCTTTCCGGCATGAAACAGGAAATGGCAGTTGCCGCCGAGCAGCTAGATTATGAGCGGGCTGCCAGAATTCGCGATCAGATCAGGGCAGTGGAAAAGACAGTCGAGCGTCAGGCCGCGATCCTGCCGGGCGCCAGCGACATGGATGCAATTGGCCTTTATGAGGCGGACAAGGGTATGGCGCTGGGCATTGTTTTTGTGCGCAATGGCGCTGTTGGCGATGGCAAGGCGTATTACTGGCCTGGCCTGAAATATGAGGATGCGCCTGAATTGCTGGCCAGTTTTCTAAACCAGTTTTATACGCAGGCAGCGCCGCCGCCGAGAATCCTGCTGCCCTGGATACCCGCAGGCAGCCAGGGAGAGGGCGAAGAGGACATCTGGGATGACAAATCGTCTTTTGAACAGGCACTGTCCGAGCGCCGCGAGGCTGGCGTGAGGATAGTCGCGCCCCAGAATGCCTCTGATAACCAGCTGGTTGACATGGCCCAGGCAAATGCGCGGGAAGAAGCGAGAAGGCGCCAGAATCAGGATCCGGCCGATTTGCTGGCGCGCGTTGGCCAGGCGCTTGGCCTGGCAGGGCCACCAGTGCGGATTGAGTGTGTGGATGTGTCGCACATTTCCGGCAAGCAGACGCGAGTTGGCATGGTTGTGTATGAAAACGGGCAGCCAAGCAAGCAGGATTATCGCGTTTACACTATGCCTGACAGTTCGGATGATTACGGCACTCTTTATGCATGGGTGGAAAGGCGGCTAGAAAGCGGCGAACCCTGGCCTGACTTGCTGCTGATAGACGGAGGCCGGGGCCAGCTTGCGAGCGTTGTCAGGGCCTTTGAAAAAGCCGGGCGCCCGGGGCTGATTCCCCTGGCTGCGATAGCGAAAGCGCGCGATGAGCATGGCCATGCTGACAGGCGCGCGGGCAATGTTGCAGACAGAATTTTCACGCCAGGCAGGGCAAATCCGCTGCCATTGAAAGAGGGGGCGCCAGAGCTGCTGTTTTTGCAGCAGATACGGGACGCCACGCACCAGTTCGCGATAACCAGCCATAGAAAGGCCAGACGTTCGGCTGCGTTTGCCGGGGAGCTGATGCGCCTGCCAGGCATTGGCCCGGCGACGGCCAGACTTTTATGGGACAAGTTTGGCAGCCTGGAGGCAATGCGCAAGGCGACGGAGGAAGATTTGCTGGCGATTCCGGGCATTGGCAAAAACCGCGCCAGGATGCTCAGGGAAAAACTGGCGGCAATGTGATGCATATGCAGGGGGCACGAAAGCGGGAGCAATCAGGCTGGGGCGATAAAATATTGCCAGACCAGCGTTGCCAGCAGGATCAGCATTGAAACAACCAGGAATTTGCGCACTGCCCCGCTGCCGGCGCGAATGGCGAACGCGCTCCCGATGGCGTTGCCAATCATGAAGCAGATTGCCATGATAATGCCAAGGGACCAGATTACTGTGCCGTGCCAGACGAATGTGACGGCTGCGCTGACATTGGAGCCAAGGTTGAATGCCTTGGCAGTTGCCGAGGCTGTGATGAGATCCACGCGCAGGAACCAGTGCAGGAGTAAAATCAGGAAACTGCCTGTTCCTGGCCCAAAAAAGCCGTCATAGCAGCCGAGAGCAAGGCAGACCAGGGGGAGTGCCAGCCAAAACCTGAGGCCCTGTTCAGCCTGGGTCATGTTCCGGGATTTGCCAGTGGGCATCAGTGTGGCTATCATTGCGATGGGCAGCAGAATTACGAGAATTTTGCCCAGCATTGCGGATTCAAGATAGAGGGCCAGCAGGGAGCCAAGCCAGGAGCCGGCAAGGGAAAAAGGCACGCCCCAGAATGCCATTTTCCAGGCGACGACGCCGTGCCTGGCAAAATTGGCAAGCGCGACTGTAGTGCCCAGGCAAGCGCCAATCTTGTTTGTGCCCAGGGCGTAGTGGGGGGGCACGCCAGTCAGAAGCAGGGCCGGAATGGTCAGTAATCCGCCCCCGCCGGAAACTGCGTCCAGAAAGCCGCCTGCGAAAGCAGCGAAGCCGCAGATCAGGGCGCAGGACAGGGTAAGTTCGAACATGTTGACTCCGTTTTCAGGCGCGCAAGTTTGCCAAAAACAACGGGATAACACAAGTGACCAGCAATAGCGCAGCCAGGATGACTTTTGGCGAAAATGTCATTGCCTTCAATCTTTCCCTGGACTTTCCGGAAAAGCTTCCGCCCGGTATTGGCGTTATGAATCCATTTCGCGAAAACAATTGCGCAATTGCCGCCTGTGAGGCTTTTTATGGCAAATATTATGATGACCATAATCAGCGCTTCATAATTCTGGGCATTAACCCAGGCAGATTCGGCGCCGGCATAACAGGCGTGCCCTTTACTGATCCCAAGCGTCTGAAAGAAAAGTGCGGCATAGTGATTCCCGCCTGTCCGCCGGCTCACGAGCCCTCGAGCGAATTTGTCTATGCCGTGATTGCCGCCTGTGGGGGGCCTGGGCAATTTTACAGAAAATGGTACATCAACTCGCTTTGTCCCCTGGGTTTCACACGCATGGGCAAGCAGGGCAAACCCATTAACTATAATTATTACGACAGCGCGGAGCTGGCGAGGCTGGCCACGCCCTTTATAGTCAGAACGCTCTGGGAGCAGATTGGCTTTGGCATTGAGCGCAGGGCGTGCATCTGCCTTGGCACAGGCAAGAATGCGCAATTTCTGGAAAAGCTCAATCAGGAGCATGGCTTTTTCAGGAAAATTATCCCTGTGGAGCATCCCAGGTACATCATGCAATATAAAAAGCCTGAGCTCGCCGTGTATATCGACAGGTATAGAGAAGCCTTCGCAGAGGCGATCCAGGAGCAAGGTATTGACAGGACAGCGCAATGATTTACTTTTTGACTTGGTCAAGACCTCAATCAGGAGGAAAACATGGGTATTGATCTGACAGCGGATGCTAAAAAAGAGCTTGACGCCTATTTCGATGGCAAGGAAAAGGGCGATATCAGAATATTCCTGGCTCCTGGCGGATGCTCTGGCCCAAGACTGGCTCTGGCGCTCGATGAGCCCAAGGATACGGATGATGTCGTCGATGCCGACGGCTATAAATTTTGCATTGACAAGAAACTGTCTGAAGACACAGGCGATATCAGGATTGAACTGAATGACATGGGCTTCATGGTCATTCCCGAAAAGCCATTGCCCCAGCCTGAAGGCGGCGGTTGCGGCGGGTGCTGCGGCGGCTGCGGGCATTAGGGCATATTCATTTTGAAAATGAAAATGTTCTGGAGCCACATTCTGTTGCAGGTTCCTGACAGATAATTTATTGGGCTGCCTTTTGCAGCTTCGGCAAGGCGGAAACACATCATGTTCCGCCTTTTGCCGTTAATTGGGCAGCCCAAGCGACCATATTTGCTGCTTCGGAGGGCTGCAGGCAAGGCCGCTCAATCTGTCCGCCTGGCCGACAGTCAATTCTTCCGCCTCCTGGCTTGCCACGCATATGACCCCGTCATGAAGTCTCCCTTTTAAGGCGTTCAATGCGCTTGTCCTGCAATTGTCTTTTTGATGCTTGCGCCAGTTGCGGATATGGTCTAGTTTAATTCCTGATAGTATTATCGGGGTGTATAATGCCTGTTGATGCAAGTCTTGCTCCTTATTCCCTAATTCCGCTCAGTTCTGACGAGGCCCTGTGGGAATGGGATATCGTTACTGATGCTTTTTTTCTGAGCCAGGGGGCGGTAAAAAGTCTCAATTTGACGGAACGGCCAGTAAACATGCCGGATTTTTACGGATTGATGCCGCCGGAAGCAGCTGTGGAGGTAGCCTCCGCGCGAGAGGGCATCATATCCGGCAAGACTGGCTCGCTCATGGAATGCGCATACGTGTGCAATGGCCTGTGGGTGGAGGAGCATGCGCTGGTCATGACGCGCAATAGCGAGGGGCGGGCGACGCGCCTGCTGGGCCAGCTTGTGATTTCAAGCACCCTGAACCATCCTGGTTTCAAGGGCGGTCAGGAGCTGATTTCGGATGCCGGCCTTTGGCTCTACGATGTGGCCGCCGGACTTGTCTGGCGGGACAGGGCCTGCGAAAAAATTCTTGGTCAGAAAGAGCGCAGGTATCCCCTCTCCATCGCGGAGGTCTGGCTCGAGGTGCATCCGGCCGAGCGCGATGGCCTTTCGCGCCATTACGACCTGTTCTGCAATGGCGAATTTCTGGGAGACACTATTACGGATATTGTGCGCATAAGGCTGGCCAACGGCGGCTACATGGCCTGCCTGACGCGGGCCACCTGCATGCGGCGCGGCTCGGATGGCAAGGCCCAGGTTATCTGCGGCCTGCTTACGCCCGGGGAGCCGCAACTGGCCACAATCCACAATGTGAACAATGAAGATCGTCTGGTGCACGCCCTGAACAGCATGGGCGGCGGCCAGTGGAACTGGGATACGAGCCAGGATGCGATTTATTTCTGCCCCCGCTATCTGTCAATGCTGGGCTACGGGCCAGAGGATGACGCCTCGTTTGCAAAGCACTGGCGCAGCTATGTTCATCCCGATGATCTGGACAAGGTTGAAAAGGCGCGGCAGGCTGTGATAAACAGCCCTGATCACGGGGACAATTACGAATGCACCTACAGGATGCGCCGCGCTGATGGCGGCTGGGCCTGGATTTTCGATCGCGGCTGCGTCACCTGGCGTGATGCGGACGGCCATGCCGGCCATATGATTGGCTCAATCACCAATATCACCACCGCGCAGGCCGAGCGCGACAAGCTTGAGGAGCTGGTGCGCCACGATACTCTGACAGGTCTGCGCAGCCGCGCATTTTGCAATCTTGAAATCGAGCATATCGAGCAGAACCAGATCCGCCCGGTCAGCGTGATTTCCGTTGATATTACGGGCCTGAAAATGGTCAACGACTATCTTGGCCATGCCAGGGGAGATGAGCTTTTGACGAAAGCGGCATCCCTGATGCGCAGCTGTTTGCGCCGCTCTGACTGCGTGGGGCGCATAGGGGGCGACGAATTTATCATCATTCTGGCAGGCTGCGACCATGAAACAGGCGCAAAAGTGCTGGACAAGCTCAAGTCCGCATTTCGCGAATATAATGACGAAAAGCCTTCGCTGCCTGTTTTCGCTGCAATCGGCCTTGCCTCCGCTGATACCATGGAGGAAACCCTGACGCAGGTGATGGGCCGCGCGGATGACGAAATGTACCGCGACAAGAAAGAGCAGCGCAGGGCAGCGCATGCCTGCCTGAAAGCGATTATCCGCGAAAACACTGGCCAGGAGCCGGGCGCTGACGAGCGCATTGAGGATGCCTGACCAAAGCCCTGCGCAGATTCTTTCCAGGGTTTGGTCTGCTCCGGCCGCTTGACCGCCAAAAAGGAAGATAGTAAATAGAAATCGCGCCGGGATGGTGAAACTGGTAGACGCAGCGGACTCAAAATCCGCCGGGCTTCGGCCCTTGAGAGTTCGATTCTCTCTCCCGGTACCAGATATTTCAAGGGCCTGTATGCGCAGGCCCTTATTTTTTGTCCTGATTTTGTGTTACTATTGTATCTCTTGCCGCAAGCTGGCCGCAGGCTGCGGCAATGCTCGCGCCGCGGCTTTTGCGCAGGATGGCCGTGATATTGGTTTGCCAGAGAACCCGCTGGAAAGCCTCGACCGCCTCAGGGGTCGGGGTTTTATAGGGCAGCCCTGGCACTGGATTATAGACAATCAGGTTGAGTTTTGCCTTGAGCGGCTGGATTAGCCTTACAAGCTCGGCGGCATGGGCAGGGGAATCATTTACGCCGCCAAGCAGGAGGTATTCAAAGGTAATGCGCTCGCGGGCCTTGAGCGGATAGCTGCCAAGTGTTGCTATCATGTCACGCAGGGGCCAGCGGCTGGCTTTTGGCATGATTTGGCTGCGCAGCTCCTGGGTTGGCGCATGCAGGGAAACCGCAAGATAGGCCAGACCGCTTTCGCCCAGCTCTTCAAGGCCCTTTTCGAGTCCGCAAGTGGAAACCGTAATGCGTCTGGGCGAGAAATTGAGTCCTGCCTCATCATGCAGGCAGCGCAGGGCTGGCATCAGGCTGCCCAGATTGAGCAGCGGCTCGCCCATGCCCATGAAAACGAGGTTGCGCAGTACTGGCCAGTCCGGACGCCTGTCATTGAGATAATCGCGGCCAATCAGCACCTGGCCGAGTATTTCGCCCATTGTCAGATTGCGTTTCAGGCCCATCTGGCCGGTGGCGCAAAAGCTGCATGCCATGGGGCAGCCTATCTGGGTGGAAAGGCATTGCGTCCAGCGTATTTCGCCCGCGCGGTTTTCAGCCGGAATCAGCACTGTTTCGGCTTTAAGGCCATCTTCAAATTCGAGCAGGAATTTGGTGGTGCCATCCAGAGCGCGCTCGGACGCGGCCACTTTCGGCCAGCGGATTTCCGCGATTTCACCGAGTTTTGCGCGCAGGCTTTTTGAAACATTGGTCATGCAATCGAAATCCCGCGCCAGTTTCTGCCAGATCCATTGCCAGATCTGGACAGCGCGGAACCTGGGCTCTTTCAATTCGTCTGTGAACCAGGATTCCAGTTCAGGCAGGGTATGATTGACGAGATTTATTTTGGAATTGATCATTTATCTTCTTTTTTTGCGGCTGGCAGGGGCCGTTGCCTGGCGGCCAGCTCCAGTTCGCGGCGTCCGAGAGCGCTGACCAGGGATTTTCTGGCTTCCGGCAGTTTGAGCGAGATATCTTCCAGAATGGCATCCATTTCGCTTCTTGCCGTCTTGCCGGAAGTAGGGCAGGCATTTTGCCAGAAAGGCAGTTGCCACTTGCGGGCTGCCTGGCGGATGTAGCGCTTTTCAACAAGCAGCAAGGGCCGGATGACGAGCAGCGAGTTATCAAAAAAACCTTCGGCAATGCCCAGGGTCTGGATGCGGCCATTGCGAAAGCTGTTGAGCATGAAAGTTGCCGCCATGTCATCGGCATTATGTCCAAAAGC
>JAAUYW010000105.1 GCA_014804915.1 Desulfovibrio sp.
AAGATAAAGAAGTTTATTGGCACGAATGAGAACGCGGTAAAAATCCAGCTTTACACCACGTTAACAGTCTATCTCCTGCTGGCTATGCAAAAATTTTTGAGCAAGGTTGGTTTCTCAATCGGGCAGATATTTCAACTCATCCAATTAAATCTGGCTGGCTTCAGAAGTATTGAAGACCTGCTGAGCCATAAGCCGGATAAAACAAAAAGCGCCTATGATAACAACTTGTTGGCAATTTGTTCAATCTAAAAATTAGCCGGACAGTTCTGATATTAAAGATGTATGTTGCCTACAAATAAGGTTAGCCCAGCCTGATTCAGGCGAGGCTTTTTATTTTAATGGTCAAGACAAACTCCGTTTGGAAGGCTATATGTCTTTATTTTCCTTTGCTTGTCGGTGATTTTCATAGAGACCGTAGACTATCAGAATTCCCAAAATCATATATATTCCTATCAAACCTTCCATTTTTATCGTCCCTTTGTGATGATGAAAAACCCGATAACTGCAAAAATTGCTGAAAAAACACCTCATCATTTACCTTCAAATGCGGCCACTGCCAAACTTGCCACAGCTATATTTAGGCAAAAATTGTCAAGTGCTTCTCGGCATTTTGGCCTCAATTCAAATAGCTTCATCAAGCGTGACCGTTTTTCAAAGGACGCATATGGAGTTATTAAAACAAAAGTTGTCCATAAATTTTAGCAATTTATGGACAACATCGCACTTATTGGATTTATGTTTTGGTACCGAAGGGGAGACTCGAACTCCCACTTCCGAACGGAAACTGGACCCTGAACCCAGCGCGTCTACCAATTCCACCACTTCGGCAACAGCTTCTTATAATCCATCCCTGGCCAGGATGGCAAGTTAAAATCAGGAATTTTTTTCGGAATTTTTGCCCTTGCCGCGCAGCATCTTGCCTGCGACCACAATACCCTCCTTGCCTGCCTCCCCGGTTTTTGAAGCCAGGTCATGCAAAGGTTCGGATTCACGCGCTTCAATGACTTTCAGAAGCATCGGCAAATTTACGCCTGTAACCACTTCCGCCTTGTGCTTGCCAAGCAGCGCCAGGGCCAGATTGGTCGGCGTGCCGCCAAACATGTCTGTAAGCAAGATAACCCCCTGCCCCCGATCCAGCCTTTCAGCCGCATCTGTAAGCCTCCGAACTGCCTCATCGACTTCATGAGCCACATCCACGCTGATAGCAACGCAGTCCTCCTGGGGGCCAAGGATGCTCTCGGCTGCCCTGAGCAGGGCAGATCCGTAATTGCCGTGACCAACAATTATAATTCCGATTGGAGTCTGATTTGTCTGTTCCATATCAATGAGCCTGCCAAAAGCCCGCAAGGCTGGCTTGCGCCATTTTCGCCTTACGCGCTCTTTTTTATATTCTGCTGGATGTCCACATTGATATTACGGTGCTCGACAACCGGGCTAAAACCTGCCTGGCGCAGTTTGCCCGCCAACTTCTCAACCAGCGCGACAGAGCGGTGCCTGCCGCCAGTGCAGCCAATGGCTATGGTTATGCGGCTGCGGCCCTCGCTTTCCATCTGGGGCAGAACAAATTTAAAAAGCTCAAGCAGCAGGCGCAAATATTCTTCCGCCGCGCCGGACTTGAAGACAAATCTGGCCACATCAGGATCAAGGCCTGAAAGCGGCCGCAATTCCGGAACAAAAAACGGATTTTCCAGAAAGCGGGCATCAAAAACGAAATCCGCGTCTTCAGGAAGGCCGTTCTTGAACCCGAAAGAAATCACATTGATTCTCAGGCCCTGGCCTGGCGACTGATCCGGCCTGAAGCGTTTGTGAATTGAGCGCCTGAGATCGTGGATGGAATAGCCGCTGCTGTCCACAACCAGATCCGCCAGATCTTTCAGTGGCTGCAGATCTTTCCTTTCGCTGGCTATGGCCTCCGCAAGACCCAGACCGTTCTTTTCATATGGATGCGGCCGCCGCGTAGAGGCGTAACGGCGCATGAGCTCGCCATTGCTGGCATCCAGAAAAATCAGGTTCACAGACAGCTCATGCGGCTGCAGCCTGAACAGCGCGGCATTGAATTCTTCTATGAAATTGGCCTCGCGCATATCCATGCCAATGGCTATGCCCCTGAAATGCCGCATCTCCGGCTTTTCCATCAAATCCGCCATATCAGGGGAGAGGCTTGCCGGCAAGCCGTCAACAGCGAAAAAGCCGAGATCTTCAAAAGCGTGAAGCGCCGTTGACTTGCCGGCTCCTGACAAGCCGGTTACTATGCAAAGATCCCTGGCCATTTCCTGGCTATCAGCCTGCCTGCAAAAAGCCTACATCACGGGATCAATCAGGGCATAGCCGGTCGTTTTGCGCTTGTAGATGACATTGACGCGGTTGTTTTCCGCATTCAGGAAAACGAGAAATTCGCTGCCTATGGCATCAAGCTGCATCAGCGCTTCATCCAGATGCAATGGTTTCGGCGCGAACCTGTCTGTGCCCACCACAGGCTGCTCCTCTTCCGCATCCGCCTCCACATTGAATGTAAAGACGTCCACATCCGCGTTTCTGGCCTTGCGGCGTTGTTCCTTCACCCTGGAAATTTTGCGCTTGATTTGCGACTCCACCTTGTCCACAACAAGATCAATCGCGGCATACATATCCTGCGCGACTTCAGTCGCGTTTATATGCAGCCCTTCGCCAGAAACGTTGACTTCGCAGCGGTTGCGGTATTTATCAACCGTCATTATGACATCACATTCCAGATCCGCTGATTTGCCAAAAAAGCGGCCCAGTTTTTCCATGCGCCGCCGCGCATATTTCTTGAGATGATCAGAGGCGTCGAAATTTTTGAAAGCAAAAGCAAGGTTCATGCCTTTCTCCCTTTTTTATCAGAAATGTTTGCGTCTGCGTGAAGAGGATGGAATATCCATGGCAGTCCTGTATTTCGCGACTGTGCGCCGCGCGATATTGACCTTGAGCTCATCCTTGAGCATCTCGCCTATCTTCTCGTCGCTGAGCGGATTTTTGGGATCCTCTTCACTGATAAATTTCCTGATTAGCGCCTTTACGCTTTCAGAGCCAACGCTGCTGCCATTATCCACTTCCAGGCCGCTGTTGAAAAAGAACTTCAGCTCAAAAATGCCGTGCGGCGTCGCGACATACTTGTTTGTCGTAATGCGGCTGATGGTGGATTCATGCATTTCAACATCATCTGCAATATCTTTCAGAATAAGCGGCTGCAGATGCGTAATGCCCTTTTCAAAAAATTCCTTCTGATGCCTGACTATCGATTCAGTTACCTTGTAAAGCGTGCGCTGCCGCTGATACAGGCTGCGAATCAGCCAGGATGCGGAACGAATCTTGTCGTTGAAATATTCCTTTTCCTGATCGCTCGCTGCACTAATGTCCATTTCCGCAAGATCGGACAATCTCAGCTGCGGCAGATCGCCGTCATTCAGCATGATTACAAACTCGTCGCCCATTTTGTAGACGAAAACATCCGGACTCACATAAGTGGGCTCGCCATCGCCAAAGCTCGAGCCTGGCATTGGATCCAGACTCTGGATTATGGCCAGATATTCCTGCAAGTCTTCCAGATCAATCCTGAATTTCTTGAGCAGGGGCTTGTAGCGGCGCGCTTCAAGATCGTCCAGATGGTTTTCCACAAGATCCATCAATATGGGATCGCGGTCATAATTGAGATTTTTGAGCTGGACAACCAAACATTCCCTTAGGTTGCGTGAGGCAACGCCAACGGGATCCATCAGCTGGATTTTTTTGACAACTTCCTCAACTTCCGCAGGGGAGCAGCCGCACAGTCCGGCCAGCTCCTCATTATCGGCCTGCAAAAACCCGTTTGAGGAAAGATTGCCAATGATGATCTCGCCAATTTCTTTCTGCTTGTCAGTAAGCGTGGAAAGACGCAACTGCCAGAGCAAATGGCCTTCAAGAGTGGGTTTGGCCGCGCAGCGCGCCTCAAGAGGGGAAATTTCATCGCCAGCCTCAAATTCGCGTTTTTCGCTTGATTTGGGCGTGCTTGCGAATTCTCCCAGGTAATCCTCCCAGGAGGCATCCCTGGCCAGATCCCGGTCGTAGGCCTCGTTTTCGTTGCCTGTCCGGTCTTCGACAGGCTGCGCGTCCGCCAGAGTGTCTGTATAGGTTTCTTCCAGAAACGGGTTTTCCAACATTTCCTGCTGCACCATTTCCTGGAGCTCGAGGCGAGAAAGCTGCAAGAGGCGAATCGCCTGCTGCAGCTGGGGAGTCATTACCAGCTGCTGCGATAATTTTAGCTGCTGACGAAGTTCAAGTGCCATACCTAGCCGCTTTCACAGTAAGCTTTTCAGACAACCGAATTTTGCCACAGAGGCCCTAACATTGCAAGGCAGCGGCCTGGCTGCCTTGACTGGCGCGGCTTTTTGCCGCCTTGATGAAATCCCGGAACAGCGGATGCGCCTGCAATGGCCGTGATTTGAATTCCGGATGGAACTGGCAGCCGAGAAACCAGGGGTGATCGCGCAATTCCATAATCTCCACGAGAGAGCCATCCGGCGATGTGCCGCTGAAAACCAGCCCCGCTTCTTCCAGCTTTTGCCTGTAGGCGTTATTGAATTCATAACGATGCCTGTGCCGCTCGTCAGTCTCCCTGGCTGCGTATGCCTGCGCTGCCAATGTGCCAGGCTCAAGCACACACGGGTAGGAGCCAAGGCGCATTGTGCCGCCCTTGTCGCTGTCGCTGTCGCGGCGCACAATGCTCTGCGTGCGGTAGTCAAACCATTCCTTCATCAGATAAATCACATTGTCCTGCGCATCCCTTTCCATTTCCTCGGAATTCGCGCCAGGAATGTTCGCCACATGGCGCGCGAACTCCACGACAGCGCATTGCATGCCCAGGCAAATGCCAAAAAAGGGCACGCCATTTTCACGGGCATAGCGGATTGCCTCCAGCTTGCCTTCCACTCCACGCTTGCCGAAACCCCCAGGCACAAGAATGCCATCGCAATTTTTAAAAATTTCGGCCGCGTTGTCCCTGGTTACGGTTTCGGAATTGACATAATGCAGGTCAACAGTAACATGATTGGCAATGCCGGCATGCACAAGCGCCTCGTGCAGGCTCTTGTAGGCTTCCTTCAAGTCAACATATTTGCCCACAATCGCGATTCTCACCGTGCCGTCGGGATGCCTGAAATCCTGGATAAGCTGCTTCCAGGCATCCAGGTTCGGGCCCTTTGCCTGCAGGTTCAGCAGGCTGACTACCTTCTGGTCAAAACCCTCCTCATAAAACTTGATGGGAACTTCATATATGTTGCTTACATCTTCGGAGGAAAAAACGGCCCCTTCATCGACATTGCAGAAAAGGGCTATTTTTTTGCGCAGCTCTTCGGGTATGGGCTTCTCGGAACGGCAGAGTATGATATCCGGCTGGATGCCAATTGAGAGCAGCTCCTTTACAGAGTGCTGGGTCGGTTTGGTCTTGAGCTCGCCCGCGCATTTCAGATACGGCATCAGGGTCAGATGGATGTTCAGGCAGTTGTTGCGGCCCAGCTCGGAACGCAACTGCCGGATTGCCTCGAGAAAGGGCAGCCCCTCAATGTCGCCCACAGTCCCGCCAATCTCTATGATCGCCACATCAGGAGGGTTGTCGCCCTCGGACAGCGACTTGATGCGGCGCTTTATTTCATCTGTGATATGGGGAATGACCTGGACAGTAGCACCCAGATAATCCCCGCGCCGCTCCTTGGCGATCACATCATGGTAGATCGCGCCGGATGTCGTATTGTTCTTGCGCGACATCGGCACATTGAGATAACGCTCGTAATGGCCAAGATCCAGATCCGTCTCCGCCCCGTCATCAGTTACAAAAACCTCGCCATGCTGGAACGGGTTCATGGTGCCTGGATCTACATTGATATAAGGATCAAGCTTCTGGATTGTCACTGAAAGCTGGCGCGCCTTGAGCAGGGCGCCAAGAGAGGCCGCGGCCAGGCCCTTTCCCAGCGATGAGAGAACGCCGCCAGTGACAAAAA